>JACQEE010000148.1 GCA_016200725.1 Chloroflexota bacterium | reverse complement strand
CTCGCGGGCGAGCACGGCGACGACGGTCGCATAGGCCATCATCATGGCGCCAACCTGGTCAGCGAGGGCGTAGTTTCCGATGTAGCGGGGCGAGCCGTCCTCAGCGGCGGTGAGCGAGAGGTAGCCGGCGCGCGCCTGGCCGATCAGATCGACGACGCCTTCGCCAGCGTCGGGGCCTTCGCGACCGAGGCCGCTCGCGGAGACGGTGATGACGCTGGGGTTGTGCTTGACGAGATCGGCGTAGGTGACGCCGAGGCGCTCGACGACACCGGGGCGGTAGTTGGAGGTGACGACGTCGACGCGCTGGACGAGACGGTAGAAGACCTGGCGCCCCTCGTCGCGCTTGAGGTCGAGCGTCATGCTGCGCTTGTTGCGGTTCATCGTCTCGAAGAAGGTGTGCAGGCCGGTGCGCGCATCCACGCCGCCGCGCACGTCGCCGCGATACGGGTCGGCGTTCGACGGGTCCTCGACCTTCAGCACGTCGGCGCCCATATCGGAGAGCATGACGGTAGCCCACGGCCCGTTGATAAGGGTCGTCAGGTCGAGGATGCGAATGCCTTCGAGAGGGCGGGGCATGGGCGCCATTCTACACGGGTGAACCCTTTCCTTGACTTTCCTCGTCGCAAGCACGTACGCTCCCGCCTCGGAAACCCAGAGGGACTCTTCACTTCGTTCAGAGTGACAGACGGGAGGCAGACATGCGGCTCAAAGGCAAAGTGGCCATCGTCACCGGCGGCGCGCAGGGGATCGGGCGGGCGTATTCGATGCGCTTCGCGGAGGAGGGCGCGGCGGTCGCGATCGTGGACATGCGCGACGAGGGGGCGAAGAAGGTCGAGGCGGAGATCGCCGAGAAAGGTGGCAAGGCGCTGGCCATCAAGGGTGACGTCTCCAGCGAGGAGTCGATGAAGGCGGTTGCCAAGCAGGTGAAGGACAGGTTTGGGCGCGTCGATATCCTGATGAACAACGCGGCGATCTACTACGACATGGACATGACGGACGGCTCGCTAGCCTACCTGCGCAAAATGCTCGACGTAAACCTCATCGGCATCCTGGTGTGCGGGCGCGCGGTGTTCCCGTACATGAAAGAGCAGGGCGGCGGCTCGATCATCAACATCTCGTCGACGGCAGCGTATCCGCTACCGACTCCTGGGATGCCGCCAGCGAAGAACTTCGGCAACTACGCCTATGGCCTGGCGAAGTCGGGCGTGGTGTATCTGACGAAGTCGATGGCGCGCACCGGCGGCCCGCACAACATCCGGGTCAACGCCATCGCGCCGGGCGTGACGATGTCCGAGGCGACGAAGAAGGTCGTGCCGCCGATGATGATCGACAACCTGGTGAAGGCTGCAGCGCTGGGGAAGACGCTGGAGCCGTGGGACCTCACCGGCGCGGCGACGTTCCTCGCATCGGACGACAGCAAGATGATGACGGGGCAGACGCTGGTCGTCGACGCGGGCGTCTGGATGAACGGGTGAGGAAGAGCGATTAACCACAAAGACCACAAAGCACACCAAGCGGAAAAGAGATAGGAATTTTTCGGGGAGGGAAGAGATGCGACTGAAGGGCAAAGTGGCCATCGTGACCGGTGGGGCGCAGGGCATCGGGCGGGCGTACTCGCTGCGATTCGCGGAGGAGGGCGCGGCGGTCGCGATTGTCGACCTGCGCGACGACGGGGCGAAGAAGGTCGAGGCCGAGATCGCGGAGAGGGGCGGGAAGGCGCTGGCCATCAGCGGCGACGTGTCGAAGGAAGAGTCGATGACCGCGGTCGCAAAGCGGGTGAAGGACAAGTTGGGCCGCGTAGACATCCTGATGAACAACGCGGCGATCTATTACGACATGGACCGCACCGACCACTCGCTGGAATATCTGCGCAAGATGATGGACGTGAACCTGCTGGGCATCCTGGTGTGCGGCCGCGCGGTCTTCCCCTACATGAAGGAGCAGGGCGGCGGGTCGATCATCAACATCTCGTCGGGCGCGGCCTATCCGCTACCGAGCGGCCCGGTGCCGCCCGCGCCCAACTTCGGCAACTACGCCTACGGGCTGTGCAAGTCGGGCGTCGTCTATCTGACCAAGTCGATGGCGCGCACGGGCGGGCCGCACAACATCCGCGTCAACGCCATCGCGCCGGGCGTAACGATGTCCGAAGCGACGAAGAAGGTCGTGCCGGAGCGCATCATCGAGACCCTGACGAAAAACTCGGCGCTGGGGAAGACGCTGGAGCCGTGGGACCTGACGGGCGCGGCGGTCTTTCTCGCCTCCGAGGACAGCAAGATGATGACGGGACAGACGCTCTCGGTGGACGCCGGCGTGTGGATGCAGGGGTAAGAAGAGATAAATCAACCACCAAGGCACCACGACACCACGAAGATCAGATTTAAATGAGGGCTCAGGAGAGGAAGGCAGAACGCAAGAATTGGGTTGATCTGCCGAAGCGGCTGGAGGCAGTGGAGGGGCTGACGCTCGAGAGCGACGGCGACTACGAGGGATTGCGCATCGTGGGCTGCAAGCCTGCGGCACCCGCGATCGGCTCGGTCAAAGTGCGCGCCTCCGTGGTCAAAGGCGGCCACTTCGCTGAGGCGCGCATCAACGGCCTGAAGGCGCTCGACGTGCGCTTCGAGGAGTGCGACTTTGCCAACGCCACGCTTATGGGCGCGGTGATCGAGCGTGTGGAGTTCGTGAAGTGCCGCATGACCGGCTTCAAGGCGCCGGAGGCGGTCGTGAAGCAGGTCGCGTTCGTAGACTGCACGCTGAAGTTATCGGCGCTGCGGCTGGCGCGGCTCGACGATGTGCAGTTTGAGCGGTGCGTGCTGAGCGAGGCGGACTTCTACGGCTCGAGGCTGTCGAACGTGGAATTCACGTCGTGCGAACTGGTGAAGGCTGAGTTTTCCGCATCGAAGTTGCTCGCGACCGACTTTCGCACCAGCAACATCGCCGGCCTGCACATCGGCCTCGACAGCCTGAAGGGCGCGATCATCGATCCGACGCAGGTGAGCGACCTGGCGTGGCTGCTTGGCGCGCGCATCGAGTTCAAAGAGTGACCACTGTTCCGTCCCACCCTTCGACAGGCTCAGGGCGAACGGAATGTTTCGGTTACGAGCCCGCCAGGAGCGCCTGCACGACAGGCTCCAACTCCTTGCGCGGCGAGAAGCCGTCGAAGCGTGCGGCGATCTTGCCCTGTGCGTCGACGAGGTAGGTGACGGGCTCGATCTGCAGGTGCCACTGGCTCACCGTCGTGCGCACTTGGGTACTCTTGTTCTCAGCAACAAGGTCAGGTCGCTGATAGATCTCGATGTGCACGAAGTTCATCTGCGAGCCGTACTGCTGTTTGAGCGCCTCGCCGATATCGAGTTGTGGGCCGCACGTGCGCGTCTGGCAGAAGGCCGGCGTGGAGAACAAGATCATCAGCGGTTTATGCTCGTCGAGCGCTTGATGGATCGACTTCTTGTAGAAATCAGGGTCGGGCGTCGGCGCGGACGTGAGCTGGGCGATCGGCGTCGTGGCCAGCGTCTCGTTGTCGCTGGCGAGCGCCATGTCGCCCGGCGCCAGCGTGCTGCTCTTCGCATTCACCTTGAAATCGGTGGTCGTGGACAGCGAGGAGCCGCCCTGCTTGGTGACGATGGCCTCGACGCGCCAGAGGCCGGTCCCGTCGAAGGTTACTCGAGTGGAGTAGAGCGGCGTGTGCGTGACGCCATCATCGAGCGAGAGGCCGGGAGTGAAGGCTTGGACCGTGCTGGGAGAAGGGCCATCGAGATAGAAGAAGCGTAGTCTCACGTCTGCGTCGCCGTAGGGGCTGCCATCGGGCTTGAGGATGCCGACGACGAAGCGGTTGGGGCCGACGGCCAGGTCCTCGGTAGCCACTCGGACGGCGACTGGCCCCTTGACCTGGGTCGCTTGCACCGGCGGCTGCGTGGCCGACGAGCCGCCTCCGCAGGCTGCACCAGCGATGGCGAGTGCGGCGGCGAGCGCGGTCAGGCGATGGGGCAGGCGCATGGCGATTCGCTCCGGGAAAGGTCCCTGCCAGTATAACGGTACTAGGGCCTGCTCTGGTTTTTCATGGGCCATGCGCCTCTATAATGGACATCTGGCCTGTTCACATCGGAAGGCACATGTCCCAGCCGCCGCTCGACTCTGTCCTGCGCCACGTGCAGCGCCCCGGCCGCTACGTCGACGGCGAGTGGAACGCCGTCCACAAGCCGTGGGACGACGCCTCGGTGCGCGTCGCGATCTGCTACCTGGACATCTACGAAGTTGGGATGTCCAGCCTCATGATGCAGTCGCTCTACCGACGGCTGAACGACCGCCCGGAGACGCTCTGCGAGCGGGCTTTTCTCCCCTGGGGCGACATGGCCGCGGCGATACGCGCGGCGCACCTCCCGCTCTACACGCTGGAGAGCAGGCGGCCACTCCGGGAGTTCGATGCGCTCTTCTTTGTGGCCTCTCGCGAACTTGAGTACCCCCACCTGCTCGAGTGCCTCGACCTTGCAGGCCTGCCGCTCCGAGCCGCCGAGCGCAAGGATGGCCCTATCGTCGTGCTCGTCGCGCCCGATGTGCGCAACCCGGAGCCCATCGGAGACTTCGTCGATGCCGCCCTACTCGGCAACGTCGAGGCTGGCGCGGGAGCGCTGCTCGATGCGCTGCAAGCAACGACTGACCGCGAAGACCTCGTGCGTCGCGGGACAGCCCTGCCTGGCGTCTACGTTCCATCCCGCTACGCGAAGACGCCCGTAGGAATACAACCGCTTTGCAAAGATGCACCTGACCGCATAGACCGTCGTCGGGAGTTCGGCGCGCCGCTCGTGTCTCAGGTGGTGCCGTACCTTGAGGCCACGACCGATCGTGGTCTCATCGAGGCTGCGCGGCGCTGCGGTGACTGTGCGTCGTGCCGCGACGGCCAGCGCTGCCTATCGCCGGTGTGGCGCTCGACCGCGGACTTGACCCAGGCAGTCGAGGTCATACTCGCCTCGTGCGGCTATCGCGAATTCGCGCTGCTCGGCCCGCCAGTGCCCGATTATGCATCTGCACTCGAAGCCGCTCGTACGCTCCGGGCCAAGTACCCGATAAACGAACTGGCCCTCTTCCTGCCGCCACTGGCCCTCGACCTCACGCTCGATGAAGCCTCGCATCGAGCACAGACGGAGCGTCTGCAGCGCTCCGCCGAGGCCATCATGGCACTCGGCTGGTATGGGGTGAGACTGCACGTTGTCCTGGGCGATCCGCACCAGACCGCGGACACGACCGAGCGCGTCCTCGATGTCGTCGATGGCCTGTACGCCCTCGGCCGTCGACTCGCCGAGCGCAGGCCGCGGGTGCGCGTCCATGTCGACCACTACCTCGCGGCGCCGTGGACGGCCGACGCGCAGCCAGTGTCGCTGGAATGGCTGACAGTGGAGCAGGGCGCGCTCCGCAAGGGACTGCGCCGAGCGGGCGTCGTCGTCTCCCTGGCCGAACCCGAGGCCATCGTTGCCGAGGCCGCGTTGGCCTACCAATCGCGCGATGGCGCAGCGCTCGTCGAGCGGCTGTGGCGCGCGGGCTGCCGCTGGGATGGCTGGACGCAGCGCTTCGAGTCCGTCCGCTGGTTCGAGACGCTTCGCGCCGGGGGCGTCGATCCGGCCAAGCCACTCGCGGCTCCCGGCTTTCGCGCGCCGTGGACATCGCTCGGCGTCGACTCGGCCTCCCCCTGCGCTCTTGAACCGTGCCCTAACTGCGGCTGGCGTACGACGACGCCCAGCGCCTCCCGCCCCCAATAAACCGTAGCAGCCCGCGTGCTCGGGCGTCCGTACCCTTTGCTGGTGTTCGCGTTGCCCGCACGGCACCTAGTGCTCCACTCATAACTACTATTGCTGGTAGCCTGACCGTTCTACAAACGTTCCCATTGTGGATAGGTGCTTGCTTTCTACAGTAGCCTCTTGTAGCATGATGCCACTGACTGCACTGGGAGGACGCATGGTAGCCAAGCGAGACTCGACGGCCTTCGATCTGCTCGGCAAGCGATGGTCCGCACTGATCGTCAAGGACCTCATCCAAGGGCCGCGCCGCTTTCGCGAGTTGCTGCATTCCCTCGGGCGTATCAACGACAAAGTACTCTCCCAACGGCTAAAAGAGCTGGAGGCTCGCGGTATCATTCGCCGCCAGGTCTTCGCCGAAGTGCCGGTGCGCGTCGAGTACTCGCTCACAGACAAAGGGCGGGCGCTCGCTGGTGTCATCCACGAGATGGAGCAATGGGACGAGGCCCACAGCGATCACATCGCCCGCAGCGGCAATGGTGCGAAGGCGCACGAGTCTGAACCCGTGGCCATGGCGGTGGGATATGCCGCACTCCCATCCGCCGAAGTGCAAGCAACCGGTATTGCGCCGGGGCCTGCGGCGATGACCGGCAGCAGCCACGCGCATGCAGCCCCACCCATCTCGATTGCGGCGGAGCGACGCACGCACGCCCCCGTTTCCGGGACGGCGAATGGCCCCGGGGCTAGCCACGCCCATCCGCCGCCGAAAATTTCGTTCTGGAAGCGCTTAGGCTTGTGACCATTTTTCCGCGTGTGCTATCCTTTCGAGGAGCCACGCGGAGCGCCTTGATTTGGACTTTTTCGGGATCGGCTTCCTTGAGTTAGTCGTCATCGTCGTGGTGGCGCTGCTGGCGTTCGGCCCGGACAAGATCCCCGAGGTGGCCAAGAAGGCGGGCGCGGTGCTTGTCCAGGCGCGCCGGTCGGTAAACGAGGCACGGAGCGCACTGCTTGAAGACACCGATTTAGCGGACCTGCGCAAACTGACCTACACCGCTCTCGAACCGCCCCCCGCGCCGCCCAAGCCCCCAGAGCCCCCGTCGAAGCAGGCGCCGCCAGCGTAAAGGAAGACCGGATATGCCTGACCAGGCGATGCCGGTTGTCGGCCATCTCGCAGAACTCCGCCGGCGAGTCTTCATCTGTCTCATCGCGCTGATCGCGGGCGTTGCTGTCTCGTTTGTCTTCTACAAACAGATCATTCGCGTCCTCGAGCGCGCTGGCGGCCACCCCCACCTCTACATCTTTACCCTCACCGGCGCAATCGGCCCGGTGATGAAGATTGCACTGCTCGGCGGCGTCATCGTCTCGCTGCCGGTGTGGGTCTACCAGATCGTTGCCTTCATCGCTCCAGGCCTCACGCGCAAGGAGCGGCGCTATCTCTTCATGCTGCTCCCGGCGGTGACATTTTGCTTCGTCGGGGGCGTAGCCTTCGCCTACTTCGTGCTCATTCCGCCAATGGTGGACTTCTTGCTCACCTTCGGGAATGACGTGGCGACGCCGCAGCCCAGCCTGCAGAGTTACATCGATACCGTAACGATGCTCATGTTTTGGATGGGGGTCGCCTTCGAGACCCCGTTCCTCATGTATTTCCTGGCGCTGATCCACATCGTGAAGCCGTCGTTCTATTCGCGCTTCCGCAAGTACTGGTTCGTGATCG
>JACQEE010000147.1 GCA_016200725.1 Chloroflexota bacterium | reverse complement strand
GGCCGGCGATGCCCACTTCACGAACTATGTAGCGATCCGCTTCACCGCGGGGAGCGTCAACGTGGTAGTCAGATCGAGTGGCACGCAACCCTTCCGTGTCTACGCCACCATCGATGGCTCGCCTCTCCCAGCCACCGTCCTTGGCGGCGATATGGCGCCGGACGAGCAGGGCCGCACCTACGTCACCGTCGATCAGCCCCGCCTGTACAACGTCTACAAAGGCCCGCTTTCGACGCACGATCTGAAACTCTATCCGGTCTCGAACGATTTTCTGCTCTACACCTACACCTTTGGCGGCTGATATAGGCTCAGCACTGCGGGATGTTGAGCGTTTCGTTCTTTCCGCGTAAACTTTTCGTCAGATATGGCAGGCACCGGTACGGGATCAGCAAAGCGAACTGTGCTGGTCGTGGATGACGAGCGGGATGTGCGCGACCTCCTCGAACGTCTCCTTTCCGGTGCTGGCTACCGAGTAGTCGTCAGCGCCAACGGCTTGGAAGGTGTCAAAGCCTTCTACGACCTGCGCCCTGACCTTGTGCTCCTCGATATCCGCATGCCGCAACTCGATGGTCGCCAGGTGCTGCAACGTATCCGCGAAGTGGCTGCCACGCCTGTCATCATGCTCACTGGCCTCGGCCTCGAGACAGACAAGGTCCAAGCGCTCCGCGGCGGTGCCGACGATTACTTGGTAAAGCCTTTCGGCCGCGATGAACTCCTCGCGCGGTGTGAGGCTGTCCTGCGACGCGCCCAACGCCCCCGGCCTGCGGGAGCCTTCGAAGACGATGGACTACGTATCGACTTTGTGCGGCACGAGGTGCTCTTCAAGGGCAGTAGCATCGACCTCTCGCCGCTCGAGTTCCGCCTTCTGGGCGCCCTCGTCCGCCATGCCGGCAAAGCCGTGACGGGCGAAGAGTTGATCAAGGAGACCTGGGACGACGGCTATGGAACGCAGGAAGGGCTGCGCGTCTATATCGGCTACCTGCGCAAGAAACTCGGCGCGGCCGGCGAACGCATCACATCAATCCGCGGCTTCGGCTACCGCTATGAGGGCGCGCCGGTTAGCGGGACCTGATCGTTGCCGGAGTACCCTTGAAGCAGCCGAGGGTGTAGGGGTACTCCGACGCGGCGTGATAATGATAGATGCTTACGGCTTTTCCATCCCACTCCACCGCGTGCGTATGACCGTGGCAATCGTCCAGATCGGCATCCGTTAGCGCTTTGCCGTCCTCGCCGTAGCGCCCGTAGATGCCGAACCCATCAAGTGCGTAGCCCAGTAATGTCGAATGCTTCCCACTAGGATCGTTCACGCACGTCGTCAGGCTGTGATAGTGGTACTCCCCCTGCATCTCCGGGTGGCCCTGGCAGCCATCCTGGATTTCGTGTGCCACCGCATCGCGACCGCCTGCATCCAGCGCGTTGAACAGCACGCTGCCGGTGATCATGATGCCGATGGCCCCCATCGGGAGGCACGATGGCTGCGACGCGGCGACCGGGTTCGTCGGCACATCCAGGCTCAGGTTCTGCGAGCGGATCGAGTTGGGGTTACGGTCGAACTGGTACGCATCGTCGCTTGGCGCGATTGGGAATTGGCCGGTAGGGTGGTTCGGCAGATCGTTCGAGGTGAAGACGCGGCGGGCGCCCTGCGCCTGAATCATGAACGAACTCGGCCATGTTACTGCGCCGTCTACGGTCGGCTTTGCGGTGAAATCGTAAGTCCCATCGCTGTGGACCCACGAGCCGCTCGCCTGGGCCCCCCCGCCTCCGAAGCGCGTCTGGCACGAGAAGACGTAGCCCGCCCGCGGGCTGGTCGAGACGTGGCCATCGCCTATCAGCAGCCGCGCCAGGTCGATGCCTGGCCTCGGCGTGGTGGTTGGCATCGGCGTCGGTGTTGCTTGAGCTGGTGTTGAGGTAGGGACAGACGCCGGAGTCGCCTGCCGCAGTGGTGTCGGTGGAATGACGACTGCTGGCGACGAGGAGGCTGCAGTTGTGGCAGTCGCGAGCACGATCGCGGCGACCGCGATCGTGGGTACCGGGGTTGCTGTGGCGACTGTTGTCGGTGCTGCGCCCAGTGCGCTCGTAGCCGCTCCTTGGCTGGCCGCGCACCCAGCCAGCGCTACCGCAGCGATCGTGCAAAGGGCCAGTCCGCGTAACATAACGTTTTGAGCAGTGCCTCTCGGATTCGCCGTGCTATAATATCGTTGTTATTCACTTCAGGCGCCCTATGCGTATGCCTTCCGACATGGCTGGCAACATCGCCACCGGCTCTCGCCGGCGAAGGGCCGCGTCTGTGTCAGGGCCAGTCCCGAATGTCCCGACGCTTGGGGCAGTGGGCTGCGTTCTCTGCCTGTGCTCTTGTACTTCGGCCGGGCGCTGCGCCTAGCAGCCTGCTCGCCGCAGAGCGTCGCCTGGCCGATTCACCCCGCGAACTAGCGCAGTTCCTTTGGTTCGCGCCACGCATCTAACCGAACGAAACCGCAAGCGAGGACATCCATGACGACAGCAACGCCAACGCAACTGTTCAAGCCGGAGCAACTGAAACGGTACAGCCGGCATATCATCATGCCGCAGGTCGGCGGTGTGGGCCAGCGCAAACTCCTCAACGCGAAGGTGCTGCTCATCGGCGCCGGCGGCCTCGGCTCACCAACCGCCCTCTACCTCGCCGCGGCAGGCGTCGGCACCCTCGGCATCGTCGACTTCGACACCGTCGACTTCAGCAACCTCCAGCGCCAGATCCTGCACGACACCAACGACGTTGGCCGCCCCAAGGTGCTCTCCGCGAAGGAGCGTCTCAACGACATCAACCCCGACGTCAAGGTAGTGATGCACGAGATGCGCCTGACATCCGAGAACGTCATGGAGGTCTTCGAGCCTTACGACATCATCGTCGACGGCAGCGACAACTTCGCCACGCGCTATCTCGTCAACGACGCCTGCTACTTGGCGAACAAGATCCAGGTGCATGGCAGCATCTTCCTCTTCGACGGTCAGGCAACCGTTTTCAAGCCCGGCATGGGCTGCTACCGCTGCCTCTACCCAGCGCCGCCCCCCCCGGGCATGGTCCCCTCCTGCGCCGAGGCTGGCGTCTTCGGTGTGCTCCCCGGCATCATCGGCTCCATCCAGGCCGTCGAGACCATCAAGGTCATCCTCGGTATCGGCAAGCCGCTGATCAACCGCCTGCTGCTCTACGACGCCCTCGAGCAAGAGATGCGCATCGTCAAACTTCGCCGCGATCCGAAGTGCCCGCTCTGCGGCGACCATCCTACGATCAAAGAACTGATTGACTACGAAGTTTTCTGCGGCGGGGCCTAACCTCACCCCTTGCCCGGCGAAGACGCCGGGGTTCCCCCTCGCCTGAGAGGCGAGGGGGAGGCGGCGGGCGCATGCAGTGCGCCCGACCGAAGAGCCGAGCAGAGGGACTCTTCGCTTCGCTCAGAGTGACAGAAGCATGTACCACAAGAACATCATCGAGACGATTGGGAACACGCCGCTGGTCGAACTCCAGCGTACGTCGCCCACTCCCAACGTGCACATCTACGCGAAACTCGAGGGCGCCAACCCGACGGGTAGCGTGAAAGACCGCATCGTCAAGTACATGCTCGAGTCCGCCGAGGCCGAAGGCCGCCTGACCAAGGACCGGATTCTCCTCGAGCCCACGAGCGGTAACACCGGCATCGCCCTAGCCATGATTGGTCGCCTCAAGGGCTACCGCGTCAAGGTCGTCATGCCCGAGAATGTCAGCCCCGAGCGCCGCCACCTGCTTGACACGTATGGCGCCGAGATCATCATGTCCGACGGCAAGCGCGGCACCAACGGCTC
>JACQEE010000146.1 GCA_016200725.1 Chloroflexota bacterium | reverse complement strand
TGCACATGCCGTCAATGGAGGAACTTACGCGCGTCGCCCGGCACTATAACCAACTGGTGCTGTGGCGATCGAGCGGAGGTGTCAACTGCTACACCGTCGAAGAGCGTGGAACCGTCTACGCGTATGAGCCGAAGTTGGTCACCGATGCGAGTTAGGATCGGACGCTGGCAGCTGGGCGCAGGGCTGCTCGTGGCCGTCGTGGTGTCGGGCGCGTTAGCGGCTACTACGGCCGGAAACACCGTTCCGGCGAGCCGACTCGGCCAGCGAATAGCGACCATCACCGCAAACGACCTTAAACCTTCTGAGTGCGGTGCGCTGACGCTAACGACGCGTATCATCGCCGCGACCGCAGGCACTACCAACGGCTCGGCGGGCAATGACTTGATTCTGGGTGGACCGGGCAATCAAACGATCAACGGGAACGGCGGCAATGACTGTGTGGTTGGGGGTGGTGGGAAAGACACGGTCGATGGTGGCCCTGGCACGGACATCTGCATCGTGAGTACGACTTCCACGGTGAAGAATTGCGAAACGGTGGTGCGGCGATGATGGTACAGACATCGACAGAGCCAGGCTCGCGTCGCTTCTGGACGATGATCATTCGCAATAACAACTTTATCGTGGGGGATGTGTGATCACCTCGAGACAACGTGGCGGGATCCGCATGAGGGCCTCCTCAGCACGGATCGGGATACTCCTCGCGGTCCTGGTGGCAGCGGGTGGCGGGCTCGCCTGGTATCACGGCCGCTTCATCCCCGATGCTCCCTTCGTCCAACCGGCGGTAACGAGTCTTTCCGGAACGCAGACCTATGCGAAGGTTCATGCCTCGGTAGCTCGAATCAGCACAAAAAATAATGCAGGCAGCGGCGCGTACATAGGGAATCGGATTGTCCTCACTGCCGCACACGTCGTCATGGATGCGAATGCCGTACCTTATGACACAACAGGTATCGAAGTTCGGCTGCGTGATGGGAAATTGATCATGCCGGGTAAGTTGCTGGCTTGGTCCCGGGTTGCTGATCTGGCTATCGTGCAACTTCCCGCTGATCCCGGGGTTCCCGCGATGCAGATGGCGCCGGCCGGATCCCAACTCATAGGGCGGACGGCATACATGGTTGGAATGCCGGCCGGATTCGAAGGTGCGCCGCAGCTAGCCGAAGGCACTGTCTCCGTGCTCGCCCTACTGACAACGGGCACGCAGGTCTTCGAGCACACCATGCGAGCCCCACCAGGGATGAGTGGGGCTCCGATCATCGATGATACCGGCCGGATTGTGGGTATCCAACAAGGAGAGTTCGTCGATAACACAGCCAGGTTAGGTCTCCCGACGGGCGTGGGTGTAGTGCCGGCAGAGGTGGTTGCCAGGCTGAAGAGTTCGATATGGGTCGCCCAGAACGCCGACGCCGTGGCAGCGGTGCTCAAGGACATCGACGCCACGAAACCGTAGGTTTCCACAAGCGGGCGCGCAGCCCCGGTTCACGTCGGCGGCGCAGGTGTACCGGAGATAGGGTCGCGGCAGAAGCGCCGTACAATAAGGGCGTGACCAAAGGGCTAAAAATCGCCATCGGCGCCGACGAGCGCACGCACCTCACCGACGCCGTCGTCGACGACCTCCGCAAGCGCGGCTGCGAGGTGGAACTGCACGGCGCGCTGGGCAGCGACGATCCTCGCTGGCCGGAGGTGGCGCGCGTTGTTGCTGAGCGAGTCGCGAGCGGTCACGCCGAGCAGGGTGTGCTGTTCTGCTGGACGGGCACCGGTGTCTCGATGGCAGCGAACAAGGTGCCTGGCGCGCGCGCCGCCCTCTGCGCCGACGCCGAGACTGCCCGTGGCGCGCGTAAGTGGAACGACGCCAACATCCTCTGCATGAGCCTGCGCCTCACCGCGCCCATCGTCGCCAAGGAAATCCTCGACGCCTGGTTCACCGCGGGCGTGGACGCCTCCGAGCGTGACAACATCGAGCGGGTGAAGGCGATGGACTCCTCGAAATCGCGCGCCACGTAGCCTCCCCCCGCTCAAACACTAGCCCTCTCGCGGAACAAATCGCCCGCTGTTGCCGTCCTTCTAGTACAGACAACTAGGAGGACGCCCATGCACCGACGGCTATTCGTAGTCCCCTTGGTCGCCGTGGCGACAGCCCTGGTCATCGCCGCCTGTGGCGGCAATAGCCAGTCGCCAACCAGCGAACACGACCAGTCGCTCCAGCCCTCAGATGGAGCGGCGGTCGGCAAACTCCCGGCGGCAACCGCAATCGCGCCCCGTCCTTCGTCGGCGCCGTCCTCCAGTGCGATCGCTGGTCCTGGCGGTCCCGCTGGAGCGAAAGGGGTCGCGAGCGATGTGACCGGCGCGACGGTTCAGCCAGTTGCCCTGCAGGACGCCAGCCGCCAGGTGATCGTCACCGCCAACCTGACCGTCGAAGTACAGGACATCGACAAGGCCGTCAACGACGCGCGCGCCATCGCCCAGGCCCAGGGCGGCCTCGTCGAGCAGTTGACCTCCTCAGGCGGACCCGACAGGAAGACGGCCTCCATCACCGTGCGCGTCCCGCAGCCGAACTTCACCGCCGCCATGCAGCAACTCGAAGGCCTCGGCAGCGTCAAAGTGCGGAACCTCGGCAGCCAGGATGTCACCGAGCAGTTCATAGACCTCCAGGCTCGTCTCAAGTCATCGCAGCAAGCGGAGCAGAGTTTCCTCACCCTGCTCTCGAAGGCACAGAGCGTGGGCGACGTGCTCACCGTCGAGCGCGAGTTGACTCGAGTGCGCTCCGACATCGAGCGCATGCAAGGCCAACTCAACTTCCTCCAGCGCCGCGTCGACCTGGCGACCATCACCGTGAGCCTCGTCACCCCGGACCAGTTCGCCGGCACGCCGCCGAAGGCCAGCCTTGGTGTCGAGGTGCGCGCAGTCCAGCAAGCCGTCGACGCCATGAAAGCGCTCGCCACTCGCCTCAACGGTTCCGTGACCAGCGTCGTCGTGCGGCAGCAGGGCGACACCGAGACGGCCGACGTGACCGTCAGCGTCTACCGCGCCGACTTCCGCGACGCCGTCGCCTCAGCAACCGCCCTCGGCAAAGTGACGCGCAAAGAAGTGAACGAGGGCGCCTCTACTATCGGTAACGAACCGCCGAAGACCGTGAAGCCCGACGCGCTCATCCAGGTTAGTCTGTCCACTTTGCCCCAGAAGGAGTCCAACCATCGGACCCTGGTGATCGCCCTGGCCTCGGCATTACCCGCCGCGCTCGTCGCAGCAGGCGTCGCCGTCCTGCTCGCGCGGCGGCGATCGCCCTCCTCCGCCACGCCGTCCTGAAACGCTTCGGTGCCACACAGGGACGGCTCGACTGAGCCTTATGCATATTTCGGATAGCGCCCAGAAAGGCATTCAGATGGGCCGCAATCCAGTCACAACTCAGGCGAATCGCTTGAGAAAAGGCGGTTACGCTTAGGTCATGGCTAGTTGAGTTGGGTTTGACTTCATAAGGTTCGCAACCCAAGCCATGAGAATACGGAGATATTCGTCGAACGATACGGTGTCGCGCTTCAACCGCTTGGTGATTGTGGGTTTAATCGCGTCCCATCCAACCCGAAGCTCTGGATGTTTTACCAAGAATACTTTCTCAAAATCCTCTATCTCAAAACCGAGCACATCGCCCGTGTTGGGATCAAATCGAATCCACAGTTCACCAGCAACATCAAACGACACAGCGGGGCGTTTTGGCTCGACAAAAATGAACAGTGTGTCACGTGGGCGATCATAAGACCGCACGGCGTTTTTAAACGCCCCGGGCTTTAAACCTTCGAGGTTTGGCACCTTCACGGTTTCGGCTGCACGTACTTGTCCCATAATAGGATGTCCCCTGCTTTGATGCTAACGGCAGCGAAGGCGGTTACAACTTCTCCTTTCCGCCTAGTCCCTGAGCCCCTGTACTCAACAACAGCTAGGACGAAATACTGATAGTACGGAGGAGGCAATAGAAACGGGCGGTAGTACAGGCGGCGACGTGGGTAGCGACTGCTCTGATAGACAGATACGGGATCTTTGATAGCTGTGCATACCGCTGACTCCTGCCCGGCGAGTTCGCGGTGTTCATCAACAATGTGGTGTACCCAGCAATCCTTTCGACAGGTGACCGTGACCCCTTCTCGATCAACTGTTTCGAACTGACGGGCCACCTTCCTATAGCTCTCCCGCCTCACCCTTGTGAGGCGGCGGGATTCTACCAGTGATTATACACTTCGTCAAGGGGATTTGGTAGTAATGCGTGTAGCATTGACAGTCATGATTTTCTTGACAGATCAAGATGATGGGTTCGGCAGACGCAATTTGAGTCGTCAGTTATTTCTGTTGTTGAATCTGACACACACCTGTTGACTCCTGATGCTTCTCGAGGTAGAATAACAACAAATAAAAGAGCGAAGCCGGAGAGTGCTTGTAACACCCTCCGGCTTCTGACCACTCGGAAGGTATCGGCTTCCAAATGGCTATTCCTCATGGTAGGCTCTCGCCTACCGCCTCTCGCGTCCTCTGGGCGATGTCCCATCGCTTCCATGAGACGCTGCCCGACTTCGGCAAGAGCGTCGCCATCGACTCCACCGACATCAAGGCGTGGTCGAACGGCGGCAAGCACAAGGGCCGTTCCGACAAAGACGCCGGGTGGTGTGTCAAGACGAACACCGAGGGTAACAAGAAGTACACATGGGGCTACAAGGTTCACATCCTGGCTGACACCCGCTACGAACTCCCTATCGCCATTGACGTGACGGCGGGGAACGTCCATGACTCGCGGCGGGCGACACCGCTGCTTCGGCAAGGTCGCTACGCCACGAATCACTTCTGGCCCAAGCACGTCATCATGGATGCGGCCTATTCGTCGGACAAGACTCGCGACCACGTACGGCGCTGCTACCCAGAGGCCGTGGCGGTTATTGACCCCAACCCCGGTCACAAGCGAGCGATGGCCGCCTGGAACGCAGAGGCGGCGGTAATCTATCGGCGTCGAACGGCTATCGAGCGCGTCAACAGCCGTCTCAAGGCCCATCGGCGGCTTGACTCCGTGCGAGTGCGTGGACTGCGTAAGGTCGCTGTTCATGCCATGCTCTCGGTCATGGTGTTGCAGGCCCAGGCGTTGGCGTCGGGGTCGCGCCAGTCGGTGCGGCGGGTGGCGGTGTAGGGAACCGGGTAGCCAAGTCTTTCCCCATTGCGTAAATCGCGCTTGTGCAGATATTGAAGAGAACAAGCGCGTCATCGTCAGTGAGAAAATCCTCTGGGTGGATTACTGGATTCCGGTGGAGCCCGCGAATCTGGTCAAGCGTGGCAATGACCTCTGGCTCAGGTCTTGGGTTGGCCGTTACGCCACGCAACTCCTGTATGTATGCGCCCCAATTACGATCTCTCGGTGGAGTGTTGATGAATTTCGCCCGATATTGCAGCAAAACTCTTTCGGTAGCGCGGTTAATATGAAAGCCAGCGCCAGTTGGCACATCGAGAGCCAAACAGCGCCCAGCTTGGTTCAAGTCCTTCTTGGTTTCAGCCGTCAATTCCTTGCGGATGCCGTCAGGGAGAGCATTCTCCGCCCGTTCAATGAGATCGTCAGTGGAATAGATAGCCTTTTTTGTAACGTAGTAGGCGGCAAAAGTGTGGAGTTCTGCGGCCAATACCGTTTGGAACTCCTTGGCTTTCACAACCACCTGTTGAAATGCCCTGTCCAAAGCATCGTCTGGCTGGCTGCGTTTCTCGGCAGGGAGTTTGTTCAACACTTCAAACGCTGAGAAGACGTTCTTTTCTAACTCATCAGCAGTTTTCCGGCAGACCGTCAAGCCCGGGAATCTTCCAAGCAATACTTTGGCGTTCCCAACAGCACCGAAACCAGCGATGAGCGTGTCAAAGCGTTTTGTGGGCTCGGCACTTGCCTTAGAAAGAGTGTCTAGGTTCCCGCCTATCTCAAGAAAGGATGGGACGTTGATCTTTTCCATACGGCCCCCCGCCAAAGGTATTGCTGCGCATCGCTGACGTAGCGACGCAGGAATGCCACTATACCCTTGGGGACAAGCAGTTGGTTGGTCAGGAGTGCCGGTCATTTGGCATCCCAGAAATATGCATAAGGCTCGACTGAGTCGGGCCGCCCCTCGCTGTGCGCTGGACCGTAAACCTTCGCGTGGCACACCGGAGGAATCAGCGGTCAGGCGTTTGACTCTCCCCACCCCTGTCCCCTATACTTGTTCAGTTGTCGAGGTTCCGTCATGCCTAAACGCACGTACCAGCCCAAGAAGAGACGCCGCACCCGCGTGCATGGCTTCCTGAAGCGCATGCGCAAGCGCGGCGGCCGCCTCGTCCTCCAGCGGCGTCGCCTCAAAGGGCGCGCCAAGCTCACCGTCTAGGCGGCGGGGCCTCATGCAGCATGCGGAGAGAACAGCGGCTTCGGCGGTCGGCCGATTTCGCGTTGGTGCAGCATAAGGGGCGGTGGTGGTCGAACCCGCTCCTCCTCCTTCGAGCGCTCCCTAACGATCGAGAGGCTACCCGCTTCGGATTCCTAGTGAGCAAGCGGGTGGGCAACGCGGTCACGCGCAATCGAGTGCGGCGCCGCCTGCGCGAAATCCTTCGACGCGAACCTGTTGCAGCCGGCTGGGACCTGGTCTTTATCGCCAGGTCCAAGATCGCCGAGGCGCCGTTCGCAGAGATCGAGCGCTCAACCAAGGAACTGCTCGGACGCGGCCAGGTATACCACCCGCCTCCACAAGCCGCTCAGCCCCGAGGCGATTCGCGATGAGAGTTCTCGCCATAACCGCCATCCGCTTCTACCGCGCGGGCATCTCGCCCTTCCTCATGTCGTCATGCCGCTACGAACCCACGTGCTCGCGCTACGGGGAAGAGGCCATCCACAAACACGGCTCGCTGCGCGGCGGCTGGCTGACGGCGAAGCGCCTCTTGCGCTGCACCCCCTGGGGCGGTCATGGCTACGACCCGGTCCCTTGAACGAATATCTCTAGAACACGCGCTGGCTATTTGATGAACGAACCACGGCGCATGACGCGCCCACGTAGTGTCACCCTGAGCGAAGTCGAAGGGTCTCTCCGAATCGGGGCGGGGTGGTCTTTCCTATCCGCAGCCCGGAAGCGGGGCGGATTGCTGCTCCTTTCGCTCGGGCTGCTCGCGGCCATCCTCGCCTCCGCCTGCACCGCCCAAGTTGCCACACACAACGGTTGGTCCGCGCCCGCCATCGTCGATGGTTCGGTCTACGTCGGCTCCCGCGATGGCCACGTCTTCGCTTTCAAGGCCAGCGGCATCACCGAGGCCGCCCCCATCGATCTCACCAAACTCGACCAGCACCTCGACGCCAAGTCCGGCGAGTGGATCTTCCCCTCGGGTAAGGACGAGACTATCCAGGCTATCTACGGGACTCCCGTCGTGACTGCCGACAAAGTCTTCGTCGGCTCGCTCAACCAGCGCCTGTACGCCATCGACCGAAGCACCGGCGCGCAAGCATGGGTCTACGTCGCCAAGGGCGACGTCTTCGGCGGCGCGGTGCTCTATAAGGACACCTTGATCTTCACCGACAGCGAGGGCTGGCTCTACGCCGTCAGTACGGATAAAGGTCTCGACGTCTGGGCTCCTATCAGTCTTTCCGACACGCGCTTCTGGTCGACGCCCGTTGTCGCCACCGATGGCACCCTGCTCGTCGCCGGCATGGACAAGACGCTCTACGCCTTGGACGCCAACAACAAGGGCGTACTCAAGTGGAAGTTCTCCGCCGGCGGCGCGATGGCCGCCACCCCGCTCGTCGCCAACGGCCGCGTCTACATCGGCGACTTCACTCGCAAGTTCTACGCCCTCGATCTCGCCAACGGCACGAAACAACAGGAGTTCAAGGCCGACGACTGGATCTGGAACGACGCCATTGTGGCGAACGGCACAATCTACGTCGGCTCGCTCGGCGGCGTGATGTACGCGCTCGACGCCGATACGCTCCAGCAGCGCTGGCGCTACCCGGCGCAAGGCTCCACTGAAATCCTCGATTCCATCCGTGCAGCGCCCGTCATCGTCAACAACACACTCTACTTCGCCGAAAAGGGCGGCCAGTTGTACGCGCTCAACCCTGCCAGCGGCACACCCGCGGCCCGGCCCACCGCTCTGGGCCAGGAAGTCCTCTCCTCACTCATCGCCAGCGGCAACAATATTTATATCCACGACCAGGACGAGAAGTTCCGCGTCGTGGCCGTGAAGTAGGCCTCCGTGCACGCAATCTCTATCATCTGGACAGAAGTAGTCACCAGGCCGCTCACCAACGGCCTGATGTTCCTGTCCGCGATCTCCGGCCACCAGTTCTGGCTGGCGATCATCCTCTTCACCGTCATCGCTCGACTGGCCCTCTACCCGCTCACCGTCAAGCAGCTGAGGTCCATGAAGTCGATGCAGGCGATGCAGCCGCGCATGAAGGCCGTACAGGAGAAGTACAAGAACGACCGCCAGCGCCAGCAGAAAGAGATGATGGCTCTCTACAAGGAGCATGGCGTCAGCCCGCTGGGCTGCCTCGGCCCCATGTTCCTCCAGATGCCTATCTTCTTCGGCCTCTTCACCGCGCTCCGCACCGCCCTCGCCGACACCCCCGAAGGCCTCGTCACGCTCTCGCAGCGCCTCTACGGCTGGCTCCCTCTCGTCGATAAATCGGTGCCGATCCACGAGAACTTCCTCTGGCTCAACCTCGGCCACCCCGACCCCACGCCCATCCTCCCCGTGCTCGTCGGCGCCACGATGTACGTCTCCCAGAAGATGTCGCAGACGAACATCCCCGGGTCGGATCCAAAACAGCAGAGCATGAACAACATGATGGCCTGGATGCTGCCGCTCATGTTCGGCCTCTGGACCTTTGCCTTCCCCAGCGGCGTTGCCATCTACTACATCCTCTTCAACCTTGTCCAGATCGTGCAGCAGTACCAGGTCACCGGCTGGGGCGGCCTCGCGCGCCAGCCCGCGCCCATCCCGG
>JACQEE010000145.1 GCA_016200725.1 Chloroflexota bacterium | reverse complement strand
TGGAATGTCCCAACCGTGAGCATGTTCGATACACGCAGGACAGTAAGCGGCAGCGCGGGGAAAAGCGGCTCGTGGATATGGAGGACATCAAACTCATTCTCTGCGAGGAACTCGCGCACAGTGTTTGCACAGTTGAAAGACACGGAGACGCGAGCATAACTGCCCGCGAGTGGCACCGGCAGTGGACGCCCAATGACGACGAGGTTCGGGGTTTTGAGCTCGGCGGCAGACTTGGAAGACGGGGCAACGATGGTCACCTGGTGGCCCATCTTGATGAACTCGTTCGCGAGGCACTGAATGTGTATGTTCACGCCGCCGGGATAGGCCCAGTCATACGGCGCAACAAGGGCGATTTTCACCGATGACCTCTCGCTCTGCGGTCGTGCCGCGCTGCCTGCTACGCTGCTTCGCTTATCTGCAACCCATCGGGCTCGGCTATTGTCGCCGCCGCTCCAGCACCCCAAATGGGCTGAAAGGCCATCCACTGATCCGGATAGGCCCGGATGTTCCGCTCGACTGGCTCGAGAATGCGCACCGCGAGTGCTCTCACATCGTCCTCGCTGTAGCTAGAAGGCTTTTCAACCATGATGGGTGCTTCGAAGACTACCTGGTAGCTATCGCTGCCCATGCGAATATTGAAGGTAGGAAGGATCGTCGCGCCGGTGCGCAGGGCGAGTTCGGCGACGCCGACCGGCATGACCGTTGGTTGGCCGAGGAATGGCATCGTTACCCCCTGACCCTGGATGTTCCGGTCGCACGCCAGTCCTACGAACTTGCCATCGCGCAGTGCTCGGAAAGCGGCTTTGATCCCGCCGGCATCGGCCACTACGAATTCGAGGCCGCGCGCCGTGCGCAACTTCATCACGAAGTCGCACACTTTCTGCGGCTTGAGCCGTTCGGCAAGCACTACGAGCTCCATATCGATGAGCGGCGCAGACTGTGTCACGAGGTCGAGGTTGCCGAGATGGGCTGAGGCGACGATAACGCCTGTGCCGCGCTCGCGGGCTGCCTCGAGGTGCTCGAGGTGGTCGAACTGCACGCGGCGCGCCAGGTGCTTGCTGCTCATACGCGGCGTGCGAAGGAGATCGTAGTAGTTGCGGCCCTGGTTGCGGAACGACGCGCGCGCGACTTGCCGGATCGTCCTCGCGCCGGCGTCAGGAAGGACGTGTCGCAGATTGCCCTCGAGGTTCGCCCGCGACTCGTGAGCGAACAGGTAGACCACGGTCGACAAGGCATCGAAAGCGGCGACGCCGATGAAGGTTGGGAGCGGCGCGACAAAGAGGTGCAAAAGCCTAAGCGCGTAGTAGCGCCACACCGTTAGGACACCTTGCCGCTCGCGATGAGCATCTCGATGAGGTCGCGGGCTTCGGAATCTTGGACGAATGCCGGGACGCGGTTACCCACGCCGCCGCTAGGGATATCTGCTGGAGAACCGGACACGCTGGGAAGTCCTTTCTTCGGAGGACGATCCGTGTTATAGGAGGTCAGAGAAGGGGCAAGAACTCAATTTATCCTACTACATGGGTCAATGAATTGAACCTGATTTCATCTATTCGGGAGTCCGTTAGCGCAGTCCTGCGGGCAGTCGTCCCGACGCAGCGGCATGGGCGAGGCGGGCTGGTTCGGGGAGCCGGACGCGTGTGGCCGTTGCGAGTACCCAGTCGATGGCCAGGGGGAGATTGACGCCCCAGCCGACCGAGGCGAAGACGGGCGTGACCCCTCGCCTGGTGCGCACCGCCGCGCCGATCGCCTCGCCGTGGTCGGTGAGTTCTGTCCATGAGCCACGGCGTCTGCCGAGGTTGCTGAACTGGCCGACGAGCAGCGACTTTGCACAGCCGATCGTAGGGGTTTGTAGCAGGAGGCCAAGGTGGCAGGCGACGCCGAAGCGTCTCGGATGAGCTACGCCGTGGCCATCAACGAGCACAAGGTCGGGAACGAGGCTCAGGTGCTCGAAGGTCTCGGCCAAGACAGGTATCTCGCGAAAGGAGAGCAGGCCGGGGACGTAGGGCATCGGTGGCCGCTTGCGGCTCGTACGCACCTCGGCCAGTTCAAGGCTTGGCCATGCGCAGATTACGACTGCGCCTCGAGCCTCTTCTCCGCGCAGAGCCCCCGAGATGTCGGCCGCCGCG
>JACQEE010000144.1 GCA_016200725.1 Chloroflexota bacterium | reverse complement strand
CAGTACCTTGCAAGCCTGGGCAAGACGCGCGAGCAGATGACCGGCGAACTCAAACCCGAGGCCTTGAAGCGGGTGATGCGCTCGCTGGTGTTGACGGAGTTGCGCGACAAGGAAGGCGTAAAGGTAGAGTCCGCCGAGGTGGATGCGTCGATTGATGAACTGGCGCAGTCGGCAGGCGAGCAGACTGAGCGCATGCGCCGCGCGCTCAACACCGAGGCCAATCGGAAGTCGATTGAGCGCTCGATCCTCACGCGCAAGACGCTAGACCGACTAGCAGAGATTGTGACCGGTCGTCCGATGGAAGCCGCCGGATCGGCGGCCGTTTCCGCTCAGCAATAAGGAGTCCCCCCGCATGTCTGACCACTCGCCGCTGTACACGCCTCCGTCGAACATCATCCCCATGGTCATCGAACAGAGCGCCCGTGGAGAGCGAGCGTTCGATATCTACTCGCTGCTGCTCAAGGAGCGCATCGTCTTCCTTGGCACGCCGATCAACGACCAGATCGCGAACCTGATCATTGCCCAATTGCTCTACCTCGACCGAGAAGACCCCGAGAAGGACATCAGCCTGTACATCCACAGCCCCGGCGGCGTCATCAGCGCCGGCCTGGCAATCTATGACACGATGCGCCTCGTGCGCTGCGACGTGGCCACCATCTGCGTGGGCATGGCGGCAAGCATGGCGACGGTGCTGTTGAGTTCGGGTGCGAAGGGCAAGCGGTACGCGCTGCCCAATGCCACGATCCACATGCACCAGGCGATGGGCGGCGCGCAAGGCCAAGCCGCGGACATCGAAATCGCGGCGCGGGAGATCTTGCGCCTGCAAGATAAGATACGCAAGATTCTCGCAGAGAACACGGGGCAGCCGTACGACCGGATCGCACGCGACTCGGACCGAGACTTCTACATGGATGCGAATCAGGCTAAGGAATACGGCTTGGTCGACGAAATCCTGGCCTCGAAGCAAGCGACCGCCGCGGCAGCGGCACGGTAACCTGTCGAGGGCGAAGCGTCTAACTCGAACACCTCAGGGACAAACACGATGGCTGCTGGCAATCGGAGCACCCGGACACACTATGAATGCTCATTTTGCGGCAAGCTACAACATCAGGTAAAGCGGCTCATCGCGGGGCCGGGCAAGGTCTACATCTGCGACGAGTGCGTGCGTCTTTGCCAGCGGATCATCGATGAAGAGACACCGGCGCAACAGCAGCCGGCGACGACTCAGGGCAGTCAGGCGATCGCCAATCTAACGCCGAAGAAGATCTACGATCAACTGAGCGAGTATGTTGTCGGCCAGGAGAAAGCGAAGAAAGTCCTCAGCGTCGCCGTCTATAACCACTACAAGCGCATCCGTCCTGCGATCATGAACGGCGGTGTGGAAGTTGACAAGAGCAATATCCTGCTCGTCGGCCCGACTGGTTGCGGAAAGACACTGCTCGCGCAGACGCTGGCGCGCATTTTGGACGTGCCATTCGCAATCGCAGACGCGACGAGTCTGACTGAGGCTGGCTACGTAGGCGAAGATGTGGAGAACATCCTCCTACGCCTCATCCAAGCTGCGGACTGGGATCTTTCACGCGCCGAGATCGGCATCATCTACATCGATGAAATTGACAAGATTGCGCGCAAGGGGCCGAACCCGTCGATTACGCTGGACGTCTCCGGCGAAGGGGTACAGCAAGCGCTGCTCAAGATCGTCGAGGGTTGCACCGCCAATGTACCTTCGCAGGGCGGAAGGAAGCACCCGTATCAAGAGTTCATCCAGCTCAAGACACAAAACATCCTCTTCATCTGCGGCGGCGCGTTCGAGGGGCTGGACAAGATCGTCGCTAAGCGTGTCGGTCTCGACGCAGCCCCCATCGGTTTCAACGCGAAGCAACGGTCCACGGGGAAGAGCGGTCTAAGCATCCAGGAGCAGCATGTACTGGAGCACCTGATTCCGGACGACTTGCTCCAGTTTGGCCTGATCCCTGAGTTCGTGGGCAGATTGCCAGTCGTAGCTGCACTCGAAACACTCAGCAAGCAGGATCTGGTCCGCATCCTGACCGAACCGAAGAATGCCATCACGAAGCAATACCAGCGGCTTTTCAAATTGGACAAGGTCGATTTGGCGTTCGCAGACGATGCACTGGAGGCCGCCGCCGAAGCCGCGATGAAGCGCAAGACGGGTGCGCGCGGCCTTCGCACGGTGATCGAAGAGACGCTGCTCGAGGTGATGTACATCATCCCCTCGATGACCGACGTGCGGAAATGTGTCATCACAGCGGAGAGCATCAAGAACAAGCGACAGCCACTGTTGCTCACTGGGTCAGGCCAGCCTGTGCCTGGCACCGCGGAGCAGCAGAAGACGGCGTAGCAAGACTTTGAGCGGCTAGTAAAAAGGCGAGCCCCGCTCGCCTTTTTGTTTTCCTGCGATGGCGTATAACAATGGTGGTGTAAATTCTGGTGCCCTCACGACGATTCGGAAGAATGGCTTGTGCGGCGAAGGTAAGCCTCGATTTGGTCGGTGAGGTCCAGACCAGGTGTTGGGCAACCCATCGAATCGATGACGGTACCCTGATCAATCTTGACCTCGCCCGCGGTGAAGGCGCGAAGAGTTTCGACAACGAGGGGCCGCTCGCGTAGCGCGCCGCGCTCCCGGATGCTCTTGAAGAGTGGGAGTTCCTCGCCAGGGTCTTTCATAAGCCGCTCGACAGGCACACCCTCGACCGCCTTCCAGGCCTGTTCGATATCACTACCGCGAAGCGAGAAGGTGCCGTAGGAGACAACGGGGCCACGATCGAGGTCTTTCGTGACGTGGAAAATCATGTTGCCGCTGGTCTCCGCTTTCGTGGCGATGAGCTCCCAGATCACCTTCTGCCACATGCCGATGGGGCCTCCTGGGGACGCGGGGTGTAGGTTGACGGCCGTGTACCGGTCGCACATCTCGGCGCTCCAGATGAGCAGGTAGCCTGCGAGGACGCAGAGGTCAGGGGAGAAGGACTTCAGGAGCGCCATGACCTCGCGGTCGTAGCCGGTGCGCCAATCGCCGATCTTGCCGACGCGCTCACGGTACTTGCGGAAGGAGTGGGTGACGAGCGGGTAGCCAAGGTCGTGGACGAGTTGGAAGAACCCATCGGTGGGGTCAAATTCACCAGCCTCGCGGTTGCTGAAGATGAAATCGATACGCGCCTTGAGACGCCCGGACTTTATCGCCTCGTGGATGGCTTCGACGAGTTGGCGCGAGCCCTGGCCGCGACCGGTGGCGAAGAGGCCGATGCGGTACACGCCGCGCTACCGCCCTGAGCCCCAAAGAAGAACACGCTTGCGGATCTTGGTGAAGGTGCTCACACTGTGATAGAGAGGCGACGAGCGGCGCGCCTTGATCTTCGCCGCGCGCAACGACTCCTTGAAGCCCTGAGCGCCATCGAAGGGCGGCATCTCGACGAAGACATGGCCGAGTTCGAGGGTGCAGTGGGCGTCGCTGCCAGCGCCTTTCGCAAAGCCGTGCTTCTCAGCGAAGGCGCGGGCGGCATCGGAGTCGCGCAGAAAAGTCGTGCGTGCGTTGAAGACCTCGACGATGTCGATGTAGGGCATGATCGCTTCGACAACCTCGGGCTGGAGTACGTAGCGACGGACGCGGTCGTACGGGTGAGGGATGGAGACAAGGCCGCCCTGTGCCTTGATACGTTTGCACGTCTCCTCGGGCGAGAGACCCTTGGGCACCTCTTCCTTGAGAAAGAATCCAGTTATTTCACCATAGGGCGTCTTGACTTCTTCGGCGACGATGACTTTCAACCCGGGCGGGGCGATCTTCTGGACTTCGAGGCCACCCTTGATGGTGTTGTGATCGGTTACCGCGATGCAAGTGAGGCCTACCTTGAGCGCTCGTTTGACGAGCGCGGCAGGACGCGTGCCGCAGTCCTTCGAGTACCAGGTGTGCATATGGAAGTCGCCACGGAGGACAAGGGCACTAGCCATTTGAGGCCCCTTGACCGTTCACCTGGCTGAGGAAGGCGTTCTGTAACTCGGTAATCTTCAGTTCCGCGGTGTCGAGGCGCTGGCTACAGATCTTCGCGAGCCGCATGCCCTCTTCGTAGAGCGAGGTCGACTGTGCGAGCGTGAGGCCACCCTTCTCGAGGGCTTGCACCGTTTCCTCTAACCTCTGAAAGGCCTGTTCGAAGTCGAGGTCTGGTTGATGTTTGGCGCTCACGGTGCACCTATCGTACATCGGACGCTGATGGCCGAACAACAGAGAAAGGGTATTGCTACCTGAATAGGGGCATCTGCTCGGTCGGCGCTTTGAGACGCCTGATGCGCGGCGCGGCTGGCTTGACCTGGGGTGCAATGGTAGGCGTGCCGACGACCTGGGCATCGACCTTGCCGTCGGCGACCTGGATGCCGAGCGCGTCACCGGCCTGCACGTCTGAGGTGTGCTGGACGAGGCGGCCGTCACGAGTTCGCTCGAGCTGGCGCAGCGGGACGACATCGGGCGCTTCGTGATCGAGGCGCGTGAGCGAATGGCGCAGCAGGTCACGTGCTTGGCGGACCTGCTCGGCGACGAGGCTGTGGGAGGCCTCCTGCAGTTCAACGAGGCGGCGCTTGAGCGCGAGGCGGTCGGGTACGACCAGTTCGGCTGCTGCAGACGGGGTAGGCGCGCGAACGTCGGCAACATAGTCGGCGATGGTGACGTCGGTCTCGTGCCCGACAGCGCTGACGACTGGAATGCGGCTGGCGTGGATAGCGCGGGCGACAGCCTCTTCGTTGAAGGCCCAGAGCTCCTCGAGAGAGCCGCCGCCGCGGGCGACGATAATCACGTCGATGTCGCTCACTTGATTGGCAGTCTGTAGCGCAGAGACGACGCCGGGAGGGGCCTGGTCGCCCTGGACGGGCGTATGCACGAGGACAAGTTCCACGAGGGGGTAGCGGCGGCGCACGATGTTCTGGATATCGTGCCAGACGGCGCCGGTACGAGACGTGATGACTGCCACGCGCTTGGGGAACTTCGGCAGGGGCCGCTTGCGCGAGGGGTCGAAGAGTCCCTCCGCCTCCAGTTTGGCCTTCAACTGGAGGAGGCGAATGTGCAATTCGCCGACGCCTTCGGGCTGGACGAGGTCGGCGACGATCTGCAGTTCGCCGCGGG
>JACQEE010000143.1 GCA_016200725.1 Chloroflexota bacterium | reverse complement strand
TGGGCAGCGCGGGCAAACTCGTCAACAACCTGCTCTTCGCCGGGAATCTCGCTCTCGCCAAGCGCTGCCTCGATCTCGGCGAACGCTCCGGCATCCCGCGCAAGCAACTCCTCGACTTCCTCTCCACCGGCAGTGCCCGCTCGTTTGGGCTCACCGTCGCCGACGCCCTGCTTGGCCCGAACGCCTCGCGGCACGGCGCAGACCTCATTCGCAAGGATGTCGTCGTAGCGAAGCGCTTCGCCGCGCGTACAGGCACCGGCAGCGATGTCGCCGAATGGGTCGAGCAGCAGTTGACTCCGTAGGGGCGACCGACGGTCGCCCTCTGTTCTTGGCCTACGTCCTCTCCCAGCCGAAGCCCTGAGCGTAGTCGAAGGGGTAGTCGAAGGACCTGAGGCGGGGGTCTTCCCCTCTCCATCTCCGATGGAGAGGGTGTCCGCCGCAGGCGGACGGGTGAGGCCCTACACCTCCACCACCAGCCCATGCTGCGCCAGCGTCACCTCGCCCACGAACGTCTCCCGCGCCCGCGGCAGATATGCCTGCTTCCATGCCGCGTCCGACCGCGAGAACTTGGTGAGCACGAGGCGCTTCACCCCGGCGCGCGCCGCGATCTCGCCCGCCTCTTCCGGCGACATGTGCAGGATGGTGCGCTTCGCAGGCCGTTGCGCATAGGCCGCCCCGCAGAGAAATAGATCGACGCCGCGAGCGCTCGCCTCGATAGCCTCGCATGGCGCGCAATCGCCCGAGTAGCACAGCGCCTTGCCGCCCGCTTCGACGCGCACCGCCGATGTGATGACGTCGTGCTCGACGGGCGCCGAGAGGTGGACAGTCATGTCACCGATCCGCACCCTGCTCGGCTGCGCGAACTCCTCGATGGCCAACACTTCGAACATCTTCCGCGTCAGGATCGTCAATCGGTGGCGCACGAGGAGGTCTCGGATGTCTTCCAGGATCGCCTTCCCTCCCGGCGGCAGCAGGATACGCAGCCTTCGTGCTTGGCCCGTGCTTTGCTGCTCGACGAGCAGGCGCCCCGCGAGGGGGACGAGGTCGAGGAAGTGGTCGGAGTGCATGTGCGTGATGACCACCGCCGAGAGGTCGCGCAGCGCCACCCGCTGCTGGAGAAGGTGCAACGAGCCGGTCCCGCACTCGAGCAGCAGTCGCGTTGCGCCGTGGCTGACGAGGTAGCACGGGCAAACATCTTCGGCCGTCGGCGAGTTCCCCACGCAGCCGATCACTTCGAGTTTCATACGCCCCTCCGAAAGCGGGTGCCAGTCGCTATCATAAGCGCCGACCCAAGCAGGAGACGGCATGAAGATCGGCGTGACCTTTCCCCAGACTGAGATCGGGTCGCGCCCCGAGGCCATCCGCGACTTCGCGCGCGGCATCGAGGCGATGGGCTTCGAGTACGTCTCCATCTACGAGCACGTCCTCGGCGCGGACATCACCAACCGCCCAGGGTGGACAGGCCATTACAGCGCGAAGGACATGTTCCACGAGCCGTTCGTCTTGATGGGCTACCTCGCCAGCGTCACCAAGCGCCTCGAGTTCATGACCGGCGTGCTGGTGCTCTCGCAGCGACAGACCGCGCTCGTGGCGAAGCAGGCCGCGGAAGTGGACGTGCTCTCTGGCGGCCGACTCTCGCTGGGCATCGGCGTCGGTTGGAACGCCGTCGAGTTCGAGGCGCTTGGCGAGGACTTTCACACACGCGGCCAGAAGTGCGAAGAGCAGATCGCAGTGCTGCGCGCGCTGTGGACGCAGCCATCCGTGACATTCAAAGGCCGCTGGCACACGATCAACGCGGCTGGCCTGAACCCGATGCCCGTCCAGCGCCCCATCCCGATCTGGATCGGCGGCGCCGCCGAGGTCGTCATGCGGCGCGTCGGCCGCCTCGCCGATGGCTGGCTGCCCATGCGCATGGACCCGCGACAGTCGAAGACGAAGGCCGTACTCGATCATGTGCGCGCCTACGCCAAAGCCGCGCCTCACCCTCTCCGGCTTCGCCGGAGGTCCCTCTCCAGCAGAGCTGGAGAGGGAGGGAGGCGCACGCTCGGCATCGAGGGGCGCATCGGCCTCAACGAGGAGTCAGCGGTCGAGTGGGCGGAGCGGACGCGCGCCTGGCAAGCCCTCGGCGTCAGCCACCTGCGCATCAACTCGCTCGACGCCGGCTTCACCACCGCCGCCCAGCACCTCGATGCGCTGGCTCGCTACTTGAAGGCTATTGGCCGCTAGCGGATACCGTACAGCCGCGCGGCGTTCGCTCCCAAAATCTTAGTCTTCGCTGCACTCGCGATGTCCTTCCGCCGCCGGATCGCGCGCATCGAATCGGGGAACAGGCAGTCGTAGTGCGCGTAGTCCGACGCATACACCACGCACTCGTCCCCCAGCCGCGATAGGACATACGGCAGCGACTTCTCCTTCGGCTCGCACGACAGGTAGATCCGACCCTCCGCGAAATACGAACTCGGTTCCCGCGTGATGCGCGACACCTGGTGCGACAGGTCTTCATAGTGATCGTCGAGGCGGTCAAGCCAGAACGGCACCCACCCGCACTCACCCTCGAAGAAGCCGAGCCGCAGCCGCTTGTACCGCTCGAGCACCCCGCCGCAGATCACGGCCATCAGCCCCTCCATCAGCGCGGCGACGAAATCGAAGGCGTGGCGGCGAAAGTGCGTGTGCATGTGCGGCGAGGTGACAAGCCCGGGCGCATGCACCGCGAGCGCCACGTCGAGACGCTCCGCAGTCTCGTAGAGCGGCACGAAGTGGCTATCGTCCAGCGACTTCTCGCCGAGCCGCACGGGGATCAACCCGGCAACGAATCCGAGTTGTTTGACTGCGCGCTCCAACTCCCGCGACGCCTCCTGCGCATCCATCCACGGCAGCAAGGCCACGCCCTTGAGGCGGTCGGGCGCCTCCGCGCAGTACCCCGAGAGCCAGTTGTTGTAAGCGCGCGCCGCATGGCAGGCGAAGGCCAGTTCCTCCCCCTGCGCAGGGCCGCGCACCCCGGCGAACTCCGGACCGAAACTGAGCCCCACGAGACCGCCGAACAGCACCGCCACGTCGATCCCCTCTTCGTCCATGTCGCGCAGACGGTCGGCTGGCTCCCACATCCCGCGACGCAGGCCGGTGATGTCGCCGACCAGATCGAACTTGCGCCGCGCCAGCCTCGTGATCGCCGACGCATGCGGCTCCGGCGCGAACCGGTCCCAGTCCACGTACACGGACGCCTCGACATGCCCATCGGCGTCAATGACCAGCATATGCCGAGTCTCCTCCGCCAGGCGTCAGTCCCATAAGCCCTTCTCGTCTCGCCCATCACCCGTGAAGCGCTTCCGGAACCTGGGCTGGCGACTCGTATTCTAGCCGTTCGCAAAACGGGCGCGCGGGCATCTTTCGCTCCTTGTCCTACGAGCCGTAGCCTCAGGGAACCGGCTTAGGTGTTGCGCGGCGACAGATTGAGACGCGAACACACGTGTTACGAGGCCAAAACAAAAGGCCCCGCAGCGGTTGCTGCGGGGCCTTTTGTGAGTCAGCCCGTTCAGCGGCTATTGTGCGGCGCCGGACAGAGCAGGGATAGGCTTGTCGGCGGGATAGGCCTCAATCCCATGCTCGGGTACGTCCAGACCTGACAACTCCTCTTCCCGGCTCGCGCGCAGGCCAATCGTTTGCTTGATGAGCCAGAAGCAGAGAAATGCCGTGCCCAGCGTCCAGCCAGCCACGACACCCATATCGATCAGTTGGAGCACGAGCTGGTCTGTATGTCCATGAATCAGCCCGGTAATGCCGCCGTACTTGCCATCGGCAAAGATCCCCACACACAGCAGGCCGAACAGCCCGCCGCCAGCGTGCACGCCAACCGCGCCGACGGCATCGTCAACCTTGAGAGTCCTCTCCACGAACGTGGCCGTGCCGATCATCACGAACGGGGCAAGGCCGCCGATCACTACTGCAGCCCAGGGAGCGATGTATGCACATGGCGCCGTGACCGCGACTAGCCCAGCGAGCGAGCCGTTGCAAGCGGTGATGATATCCGCCTTTCCGGTCTTCATGAATGTGTAGTACAGCCCCACAACCGCGCCAGCGGCGCCCGCGAGAAACGTATTGACCGTGATCACGGAAATCCGCAGGTCGGTGGCCGCCAGAGTGCTCCCGGGATTGAAACCGAACCACCCAAAGAAAAGGATAAAGGTGCCGATGACCACGAATGGGAGGTTGTGGCCCTTGATAGCGTTGGGGCTGCCATCCTTGTTGAACTTGCCGAGCCGGGGGCCAACCATCCAGGCCCCTACCAGAGCCGCCAATCCGCCGACGGTGTGCACGACGCCCGAGCCGGCGAAGTCTTTCGCGCCAGTCATATCTCCGACCTTCAACGTCGCAAGCCAGCCACCCCCCCAGACCCAGTGACCGTACACGGAGTAGATGATGCCGGTGACGATAAAGCTATAGGCCAGATAGGCCGTAATCTTCATGCGCTCGGCGACAGCGCCCGCAACGATGGTGGCAGCAGTGGCCGCGAAGACCATCTGGAAGAACCAGCCCATGATGGTCTTGACGTCGTAACTATCCCCTGACAGAAAGAACCCGGAATACCCGAACATCTTGTTGCCATCGGCGAGGCCCGGCCAGAGAGCGGAACCGCCGAACATGATGCCGAAGCCAAACGCCCAATAGGCCAGGCCGCCTATGCAGAAGTCCATGTAACTCTTGGTGAAGTAGTTGACGGTATTCCTGGCCCTCAACAGGCCAGCCCCGAGAAATGCAAATCCGAGCTGCATAAGGAAGACCAGGAATCCCGTCACCAGCGTCCAAGCCATATTCACGGCGGCGTCGGGGTCGGCCTTGAGGGTGTCGGCGCCGTTCGGGTCGCCTGCGTGGACGATGGCAGGGATCCCGAAGAACGCTATGACCAACATGCCGAGCATGATGCCGGCGACCATCCACCGCTTGCTGACGGAGTTACCGATCCACGTGGCGAACGATTCGATTGCGCTCTCAGATTTGGCCACAAAGAGATTCGCGCTCATAAGGATTCTCCTAGACGGTGCAGCCCATCGCCGGCCTGGGCTGGCGACTTAAGATGGGGCGGGTCCGGCAGTCTATTGGGGGGCGCTGTCTTTCATGCGGGCTACATGGCGCTTCTTAACGAACGTGGGGACGATGGCGAAAGCGATGACCATCACACCGAACACTGCAATCGCGGCGGCTATCTGCATGGGTGCCCTCCTGGCGGAAATTACTTGCTGCGGCGCATCTTCTCGCGCGAATGTTACAGGCGTATTTCAAGGCTGTTTCTGTCGAGTAACCATCACATTACGCGATGGGGACGGCTTCCGAGCGGCTTCGCCAGCGGCCTGTATCAACCCGTAGCCGCGCTTCGAGACAGTGGTGATCTTCCAGGGTGAACTCGCTTGAATGAACCGGCGCAACCGGTAAACCTGGATTCGCAGTCGCGTGTTCGATCCCTTTCCCGGGCGGAGGCCCCAGACGTTCTCAAGCAACGTCTGGGCGGAAATGATTTGATTGGGATGGGATGCTAGGTACAGGAGCAACTCAAATTGGAGGTACGAGAGTACTACCGGTTTATCGGAGATCCGGACCCCATACGTGCTCTTGTCGACAGCGAGGTTTCCCAGTCGGATCAAATGCTCGGTGGGCACGCACGCACCTCGGTCTTAATCGCCAGCGCCCGTCAGCCAAGGCATGAAGTGGACCGAACGGGGCCGACTATACGCCACAACACAGTAGAGGGCATATGTTAACTGGTTGTTTCTAGGCGGTTACAAGCGGGTTACAAATACTCGACTACCGTGCCCGAAGAGTGATTCCCGGGCGCGCCTAACCGCCCGTCCCTGCGCACCGTTCAGCCAGAGTATGCCTCTGCCAGCAAGGTGCGTTTCTCTCCGAGTGGGGCGAGGCCGGGACGATTCCGTGCCGACGTTTGCCCTCTCACCCTTCGCCCTTGAAATACTTCCTGAATGCCCGCGAGGGAGAGCCGTAGCCGAGTCGCTCGCAAAACGGGTGCGCGATGTCCTTCCGCTCCCAGTGACTGGGTAAGGCGGCTTGGTAACCCTGAGAGAGCGTACACGACATCACGGCTTCACCCCGAACTTCTGGATGCCGGGAGTGTCGAAATCGGCGACGTAGACATTTCCCACGCCATCCACCGCTACCCCAAAGGGGCTGTTGAACTGACCGTCGCCCGAGCCCTCGCTTCCCCACTTAGTGAGGAATTTGCCGGTGCTCGTGAACTCCTGGATACGGTAGTTGCCACGGTCGGCAACGTAGACGTTCCCCTGCGCATCCACCGCTATACCCGAGGGCATGTTGAACTGACCGTCGCCCGAGCCCTCGCTTCCCCACTT
>JACQEE010000142.1 GCA_016200725.1 Chloroflexota bacterium | reverse complement strand
GTTTCCCTCAATCGAGCGGCGACTGACGGATCGATAACAAGTATCGGTGGCCACTCTGAAGCGGCTGTGAGCCTCTGCTCGCCGTGTGTGAAGCGCTCGTGAAGGCTTCGTTTCGCATGGACAATTCACAGGGTGATTCAGTCCATTCACTGTCTCTTCACGAGCGAGGACTACCATTCGGTGAAGTAGGATTGGCTAGCCATGCGAATGGGCCAGAGCCGCCATACAGATGGAGACGGGCGTTGAGCACAGTGCAACAGGACGCAAGAAAGCAGAATCGATCGCATCTGAAGCGGTATAGCCAGATCGCGGCGGTCCTGGGGCGGCACGGCTTCGGGCATGTGCTAGCCAGGCTGGGTATCGGACGCCTAGCGCCGTGGCATTGGATCCACCGTCGCAACGGGCGAGACCGGACGCGGCCTCCGGAGGAGGTGCGCCAAATCCTGGAGGAGTTGGGCACCACGTTCATGAAGATGGGGCAGATCCTCTCGACTCGTCCGGATATCGTTGCCCCCGAATTCCAGCGAGAACTCGCCAAGTTGCAGGACGCCGCGCCGCCGGTGCCGGTAGACGCGGTGAAGGCGGTTATCCTCAGGGAACTCGGCAAGCCGGTAGAGCAATTATTCAAGCAGTTCGATGACGTACCTCTCGCCACGGCTACGATCGGGCAGGTGCATGCAGCGCTCTTACACGACGGCTCGGATGTCGTCGTCAAAGTCATGCGGCCGAACGTTGTCGAGCAGGTAGAGTTAGATCTCGAGATCCTAGCGTCGCTCGCGAAGCGGGCTGAGAAGGTGTGGGACTGGGCGAGGCAGTACGACTTGACTGGCCTGGTGCGGGAGTTCGCGGAGACGATGCAGCGCGAGTTGGACTATGCGGGCGAGGCACGCAATGCTGATCGCTTCCGCGAGAACTTCAAGAACGACCCGACCATTCATGTGCCGCGTGTTTTCCACGAGTTCTCCACGGACCGGGTGCTTACGCTCGAGCGCATACGCGGCATCAAGGTGAACGACGTGCAGGCACTGCGCAGGGCAGGATTCGATCCGCACAAAGTCGCGGACCAGGCAATCGGCCCCCTGTTGAAGATGGTGTTCGAGGACCGCTTCTTCCATGCCGATCCGCATCCTGGAAACGTGATGATCGAGAAGGATGGGCGCATCGGTGTGATCGACTTCGGAATGGTTGGCACCCTTGACGACGATACGCTCGAAGGTCTCATGAAACTGGTGCTGTCGTTCCTCGAATCAACGCCTGACCGCGTAGTGGACGCGATGGAGGAACTCGGCATTACCGGTCGGGAGTTGGACCGCGTGGCCCTACGGCGGGATATCGATTTTCTGACAGGCAAGTACCAGGCCAGTTCCGTCGACCAGATCTCGACGCGCGTACTCATCGACGAGGTGCTGGAGGTGGCGCGCAAGCACCACCTGAGAGTGCCGCCCCACCTGGCGATGCTGTTGAAGACCCTCATCATGGCTGAAGGGGTCGGCGCTGAACTCGATCCTACTTTCAACCTGACGCAGCGTATCCGGCCGTATGCCGGTGATTACCTCTACGGCAAGAAGTCCTTCAAACGGAACGCCAAGAAGTTTGCCCAGGCAGGCCTGGACGCGCTAGGGCTCGCGACCGAACTGCCTATCCGCCTGCGCCGCATCCTGATGGACGTCGAGCGCGGGGGCCTGGGGATTAACGTCCGCCACGCCGGTCTCGAAGAGGCGGTGCAGCGCGTGGATAAGGCAGTGAATCGCCTCGTTCTGGGCGTACTCACGGCAGCGCTTTTGGTCGGTCTCGCCGTAGTGCTATCGGTTGCTGACCTGCCCGGTAAATCCACCTGGCTCTCGGCATTCTTCGGGGTCGGTCTGACGACTGTCCTCGGGCTCTTGGCCTACTTAGGCTGGAGGCTGGGCCGGGGATCGCGCTAGTCAACGATGGGTTGGGCTGTATGCCGGAGCGAAACATGTGGAGCGGGACTGTTCGCGGAGACACGCCTACCGATCTATCGTATCCCTCCTCGGGCATCACTCTGAGAGGGGAATGTCCTTCACGGGTTCTTCATGTTGACGCGACGAGCCATTCACGCCCACGCGACGCCTAGCACCTACGATTCCTCTATTCCCAAGGGAGGTGTGCGATGGCGAAGGAGAACGGCAAGAACGAAGTGGCAGTCAAGGAGGCGAAGTCGCCTGTGGCCGCGTTCGAGAGCGACATGGAGCGGCTCGCGGCGCGCCTCTGGCAGAGGTTTGGGCACGGACTCCGGCATCCCCGATCTTGGACGATTCAGTTCAGCAACGTCGCTCCGAACATCGACGTCTTCGAGCGAGAGGGGCAACTCGTGGTGCACGCCGATGTGCCTGGCATCAAGCGCGAAGACATCAATGTGGAGGTCGACGGCGACATGTTGATCATCCGCGGCAGCCGGGCGGAGGCGAAAAAGGTCGAGAAGAAGAACTATTTCCTGAGCGAGCGTTCCAGCGGTGAGTTTTATCGGTCCTTTCCGTTACCCGAAGGGGTCGAGGCGAAGGACATCAAGGCCACGCTGAACGACGGGGTGCTCGAAGTCGCGATGCCCAACCCGAAGCCGCAGACATCGAAGAAGACAGCTATCGAAGTGAAGTAAGGGCGAAAGGGGGGAGAAGGCGCAGAAGCCTTCCCCCCCTGATTAAGGCGGGCTCGTTACTATATTCGCCGGGCAGCGCGCGAGCAATCCTCACCCAAGGGCTAGCGTTATACGGTCTTTCGCCGCTGCAGATGTTTCTGTTCGAAGCGATCAAGCGCGCGCGTGAGCCCGCCGTCGCGTTCGCGAAAGCCGTAGGTCACGTTGACCATTGGCTGGGCGATGCTCAACAAGCGGCCGAGATCGACCGGCGAGGCATCGACGATGACGGCGTCACCAGCATGCTCCAGCGTCGCCTTCAGGTCGTCCAACTGTCCTTGGCTGTAGCCCATCGCTGGCAGTTCCGAATCGATGTGGGGGAAGCGCGCCAGCGTCTCGCGCAACTCGCCGAGGGCGACGGAGCGTGGGGCGACGATCGTCGCTCCCAATTCGCGCGCGATCAACGTGCCCGCGCCGTGAGGCATCCCGCCGTGCGTCAGGGTAGGGCCGTCGCCAACGATGAGCACGCGCTTCCCGCGAACCAACTCCGGCCAGTCTACGGTTGGGACTAGATCCCCCTCGATGACCTCGGCCTTAGGGTTCGCTTGCGCAATGTTGCGCCGGACCGTGGCCATTGCATCCGGAGCCGCGCTGCTCGCCTTGCTGATCAACACGACGTCGGCCATGCGCAAGTTGGTCTCCCCAGGGTGATAGGCCACCTCGTGCCCTGGCCGCAGCGGGTCGACGAGCGTGACGAGAAGATCCGGGCGGACGAAGGGGAAGTCGTTGTTGCCGCCGTCCCACAGGAGCACGTCGGCGGTCTTTTCCGCCATACGCAGGATGGGTTCGTAGTCCACACCGGCGTACACCGGGACACCGATGCGCACGTAAGGTTCGTATTCCTCCCGTTCTTCGATGGTTGTCTCGGCCACGTCGAGGTCCTCACGCGAAGCGAAGCGCTGCACAGCCTGTTTCGCGAGGTCACCGTAGGGCATCGGGTGGCGCAGCACGCTCACGCGCCAGCCGCGCTTACGCAGTTCCTGCACTATCCACTGCGAGGCCGGGCTCTTGCCCGCTCCGGTTCGCACCGCGCAGACGGCAAGCACTGGCAGCCGCGCTCGAAGCATGGTTGCCTCCG
>JACQEE010000141.1 GCA_016200725.1 Chloroflexota bacterium | reverse complement strand
CATCCTCCGCTGCGTCACGCCCGCCGCCGTCGCCGGATGGGTCACCGCCATCGAGCGCTACGGCCGCCTCACCTTCGCCCAGGTGGCGCAGCCGGCCTTCGAACTCGCCGACCGCGGCTTCGCCGTCGACCGCTCGCTCTCCACCGCGCTCACCTTCATGGAAGCGAACGCAAGAGCATGGCCTTCCACCTACGCCGTCTTCTTCCCGAATGGCCGTCCGCCCGCGACCGGCTCGGTGCTCAAACAGCCCGATCTGGCGAATACGCTGCGCACGCTGATTCGCGCCGAAGAGACGAGCAAAGGCAAGACGCGCGAGCAGCGACTCCGCTCCGTCCGCGACGCCTTCTACAAAGGCGAGATTGCGCAGAAGATCGTCGCCTTCGCTCAGAAGGAAGGCGGCTTCATGACCGCCGAGGATCTCGCGGATTTCGAAGCGCGCGAAGAGCCGCCGGTGATGGCGAACTACAAGGGCTACGAGGTCTACGCCTGCGGTCCCTGGTGCCAAGGGCCGTCCGTGCCCCAGGCGCTCAAACTGCTCGAGGGCTTCGACCTGCAGAGCATGGGCCATAACACCGCCTCTTATTTGCACACCATAGTCGAAGCGATAAAGCTCACCTTCGCCGACCGCGATCGCTACTACGGCGATCCCGACCTCGTCCGCGTCCCCATGGATGCGCTGCTCAGTGACGCCTACGCCGCCGTCCGCCGCAAGTTGCTCGACCCCTCGAAGGCGTGGCCTGGCGTACCGCCCGCCGGCGAGCCGGAGTCGCGGCGCGCGACCGAGCGCGTCGGCGGCGCTACCATGAAGGTCGCCTCGATGAGCGCCGACCCGGGCGAGCCGAAGGGCGATACGAGTTACGTCTGCGTGGTGGACAGCGATGGCAACGGCTTCTCCGCCACGCCCAGCGATTTCATCGGCCAGTGCCCTATCGTCCCCGGCCTGGGCATCATCATCTCAGGCCGCGGCACGCAGTCCTGGCTCGACGCCAACCACGCCTCGTCGCTCCAGCCGGGCAAGCGCCCGCGCCTCACACCGAACCCCGGCCTCGTCCTTCGCAACGGCGAACTGTTCATGACCTTCGGCACCCCCGGCGGGGACCAGCAGCCGCAAGGCATGGTGCAGGCCTTCCTCAACGTCGTCGAGTTCGGTATGACGCCGCAGGAGGCCGTCGAAGCACCGCGCGCCGGGTCGTGGTCGTTCCCCAACTCCTTCTGGCCGCACGACATGCTGCCCGGGCGTCTCAACGTCGAGGCGCGCGTCCCCGCGACGACACTCCAGCGTCTCGTCAACCTCGGCCACGAGGTGCAGTTGTACAACGCCTACGAGCCGCGCCTCGGCCATGTGTGCATGGTGCTCCGTGACCCGTCGAACCACGTGCTCCACGGTGGCGCCGACCCGCGATTCGTCTCGTACGCAGTCGGCTGGTAAGCGCCCGCCGGAAACGTTTACAATACATGCGAGATTCCGCTGATACCACCGTGTTGGAGAGTGTGGTGGCCGGGGTCGAAAACAAAAACGCTCTTGTCCTGTGCATCGACGATGACGCGGACATACGCGAGTTGCTCACGCGCGTGCTCTCGCGTGCCAGTTACAGAGTGGAGACTGCGGCAGACGGCGTCACGGGGCTCGCCGCCGCCAGGACGCGCAAGCCGGCCGTTGTGCTGCTCGACATCAAGATGCCAGGTAAGTCTGGCATCGAGGTGCTCCAGGAGTTGAAGCAGGCCGACGCGGATCTACAGATCGTCATGGTCAGCGGCATCGGCGACCTGGGCACCGCACTAGACTGCATCAAGATGGGCGCCGCCGATTTCGTCGTGAAGCCCTTCACCCACAAGGACATCCTGCGCCGCGTCGACGAGGCCCTCGAGACCAAGCGCTTCCTCGATAAGGCGCGCGGCTTCGTCAAAGAGGCCGAGGCGCCGTAACTTCCGGCTCAGCGACCCTTGTTCTTCTTAGCCCCGTTCACAACTGCGATGTTAGAGGGGTGTAAACAGAGGGTGACGCAGTTGATTCAGGTCTTGATTCAGCGACGTGCGAAGTCTTACGGTGGAAACGGAGAGAGTTCGCTCCTCCCTCCCGCCGCCGATGGGTGCTTCGCATCCGTCGGCGGCTTTTTTACGCAGCATGCAGCTCGGGCGACTGGCGGTCGCTCCTACGATGATTTGAAGCGGCTCCTAGTAACGGGGCCTTAGGTGGGCTTGACTGAAGTAGGGATAGAGAAGCCGTACCTCTTGCTCATCGCGAGCAGGATAGGCTCCCCGCAGGGATCGAAGTGTGTGGTGTCCTCGGCGTACTTCACGAGGTCGTCGTCGCCGATGACCCAGAGCAACTCGGTGAGGACGGCGGTGTTGACGCGGGCCATGGATTCGTGCTTGCCACTCGCAAACATCCAGGCATTGGCCATGAGGCCGCGCATGCGCTCGACGACGCGGTCGCGGTTGCTGCCGGGCGCCATGTAGGGGCTGAGCGTATCGCGACGCCACTTCGCGACCTTATCGTCGCCGGTGATGGAGGCGAGGCGCTTCTTCACGTCGGCGGCGCTGCGGAGACCCTTCGCGGCTGCCTGTTTCGCCATGACCTAACCCCCATGGGAGAAAGCATCCACAGATTACACAGATTTTGAAGAGGGCAAATCCTGTGGGCTAGATTCCTGCGAGGCACCGGGATTCCGAATCGGGGATGGACTCAGCATGACTAGGCGCCCTTAACCCTGTGGCAGATGCGGGCGCTTCACTTCATCGATGTTGTCCTGAGCGACGAAGACGGAGTAGAGGCTTTCGAAGGTGCGGGCGTTGGCCTGCGCGTCGTCGAGGGGCTTGATGCGCATGAAGAAGGGCTGCGCGCCGGGGAAGTGGAACGTCGGCGTGCCGAAGACACCGTACTTGGTGACAGCCTCGATGTGGTCACTGGCGACTCGCTGGAGCAGCGAGCGGTCGGCGACGTCGCGACGGAAGCGCGGCAGGTCGAGGCCGGCACGCTGGGCCATCTCCTCGATGTGCGACGCATCGCGGAAGTCGCGGCGTCGCTCGTGGCGGCCCTCGAGCAACTCGAAGTGCATGCGGTCGTACGCCTGGGGGCCCTGGCGTCGAGCAGCCTCAGCGGCGCGGAAGGCCGGCAGGCTGCGGCTGGGGTAGTCGTCGGGTTGGTCCCAGACGTGCCACTCGGGCGACTGCTTCTTGTTGATTTCCTCGAGGGCGAAGTTCTTCCAGTTGACGCGCAGGCGGTCGCCGTAGACCTGCTTGACCTTGGCCAGCCAGACCGCTGCCCGGTAGACGTGGGGTCAGAGGAAGTCGAAGTAGACATCAAGGGCGATGTGTTCGGGGAGTCCGTTGGTGGGCATGGCGGCTTGCACCTCTAACGCTTGTCGTAGACCATGAACTCGACGAGGTTGCCATCAGGGTCGGTGATGTAGACACTCGTCGAAGGGATAGTGCCAGCGCCACGACCGCCTCGACGTGGGACGGGGCCTTCGGTGGGCCTGATGCCGGCCTTCTTCAGCAGTGTCATGACCTCGTCGACGGTACCCTCCCAGACCATGCAGAAGTCGGCGCAACCAGGCGTCGCGGTGCGGCCGCGCATGCGTTCCTCGGGCTGGAACCCAGGATGCACGTTGATCATCGCGTTGGGCGCCACCTGGACAGAGAAGATTTTACTTTCGCCCTTGCGCCACTTCTCTTCGTTGTTGATTTTGAATCCCAGACGCTTGTAGAACTCGAGGAAGCGCTCCGAGTCCTTGGTCGGGTAGGAGACGTGGTCGAAACCGGTGACAGGCATCGCGCCCTCCTGGATAGAGGGAGTGTATCGCGGAGAGGACGCGAGAGCAAACAGGGCGTTATCCTTAATGCGTTTGCCTCCGCTCTCACCATGTGACATCAATGTCGAATCGTCGAATCGACTACAAATGGCGGGTCGGGATCGTCTTCGTCTTCGGCAACTTCATGCAGTTGCTTGATGTGACGATCGTCAACGTTGCGCTGCCGACATTCGGGAAAGTGTTCGAGGCGGATGCGACGCAGATCGAGTGGGTAGTCACGGGCTACCTGCTGAGCCTGGCTGTGTTCATCCCCGTGAGCGGGTGGGCGGGCGACCGCTTCGGGATGAAGCGCGTCTTCATGCTGGCGCTCGCGCTATTCACCGTCGGGTCGCTCTTGTGCGGGCTGGCCTGGAACATCGAGTCGCTGTCGGTGTTCCGCGTGCTGCAAGGAGCGGGCGGCGGAATCATGACGCCGGTTGGCATCACGATGCTGTTCCGCGCATTTCCGCCGGAGGAGCGGGCACGCGCGTCATCGCTGCTGCTGATCCCGAGCGTGCTGGCGCCGGCGTGCGGACCGCTGGTCGGCGGAGCACTAGTGCAATACCTCTCTTGGCGGTGGATCTTTTTCGTCAACCTGCCGTTCGGAGTGCTGGGATTGCTCGCCGCAGCGAAGTTCCTGCGCGAGGAGCGGCAGCCCAATCCAGGACGCCTCGATGTGCCTGGACTGGTGCTTGGCGGGAGCGGCCTGGCGATGGCGGTCTATGCGCTATCGCAGGCGGGATCGCACGGGTTTGGAAATCGCCGAGTCGCAATCCTCGGCCTGGTCGGCCTCCTTCTCCTCGGCATGTTCGCTATCGCGGAACTGCGCGCGCGGCAACCGATGATCGACTTGCGGCTGCTGGGCAACCGGCTCTTCCGTTCAGCGAACTTGGTAGTCATGCCCATCTCGGGTGGACTCAACGGGACGCTCTTTCTCTTCCCGATTTTCTTGCAGAGCGCGCGCGGACTAGATGCCTTCCAGTCGGGGCTGACCACCTTTCCGCAGGCAGTGGGCGTCGTTATCGGCGCACCGATCGTTGGCCACATCTACGGGCGCGTCGGGCCGCGACGGCTGATCTTCGCCGGCGTGACGGGCCTCGCGCTGCTGAGCGCCGCTCTTGTCGCTGTAAGCCTGACAGCGAGCCTGTGGTGGGTGAGGCTGATCCTCTTCTGCATGGGCCTCTCGGGATCGATGACGATGACGCCAGCACAAACCGCAGCCTTTGCGACAATCAAGCGAGAGGACCAGGGGCGTGCCACAGCCATTTTCGCGGCGGGCAGACAGGTCGGCGGGAGCATCGGCGTCGCTATCGTGGCGACCGTGCTGATGAACCGCCTCATGCACTACGGGGCCGCGCTCGGAGATCCGGGCACGGCGGACAGCGCGATGAAGGCCGTGCACGTCGCGTTCATCGCCGGGGCAGGTGTATTTGCGCTGGCGCTGCTGGCACTGATCGGCATTCGCGACAGTGAGGCGATGGCGTTCGAACGCGCGTCGACGGCTGTGCCGGCTGCATCGGAGTTGTGAGGCCGTCGCATCGCATCGTTGACAGCGTTTGAAGGCTGCTCGTAGAGTGCCGCCAGGTGATCCTCTCGTCTCGGGTTGCCGACTTCGATGAAAGGAGCGGCCATGCCATCACCACTCGACGGCATCACTGTGCTCGATCTGACTATCTGGCAGAACGGGCCCTGGGCGACGGTGATGCTGTCCGACATGGGCGCGAATGTGATCAAGGTCGAGGACCCGGTCAACGGCGACCCGGGCCGCGCCTCGGCGCATCGAGTGGCGAACCCAAAGGCGATCAGCCTCTACTTCGAGACCATGAACCGCAACAAGCGGAGCATGACGCTCAATCTGAAATCTGACGAGGGACGCGAGGTCTTCTATCGCATGGCGGCCAAGGCGGACGTGGTCATCCAGAACTTTCGAGTTGGCGTCGTCGAACGGCTGGGAGTCGACTACGAGACCATACGGAAGATCAATCCGCGCATCGTCTACGCGTCGGCGTCGGGGCTGGGCGATCAAGGGCCGCACGCTCGCGATGGCGTGTTCGACATCCTTGGCCAGGCGCGCGGCGGCTTCATGTGGGCGAACGCGATGCCCGACGAAGACGTGCAGTACCGACTCTACGCGGGCATCGCCGACCAGACTGGCGCCATCATGCTGGCCTACGGCGTGATGGCCGGGATCGTGGCCCGCGAGCGTCTCGGTGTAGGCCAGCATATGCAGACGTCACAGCTCGCAGCGCAGTTGACGCTCCAGGCGCTGGCGCTCAACGGCCACCTGTTGCTCGGTTCGTTCCCCAGGACTACCTCGCGGAGAAATGCGACAAACCCACTGTGGAACACCTATAAGTGCTCGGACGGACAGTGGGTGGTCATCGGGTGCATCCAGTCGGACCGCTACTGGCCGGAGTTCTGTCGCGGCATCGGCGCCGAACACCTCATCGCCGACCCTCGCTGTGTCAACCAGGCGGAACGCGTGAAGCATTGCACCGCGATCATCGAGATGCTCGACAAGATCTTCGTGACCAAGTCTCGAGCCGAGTGGATCGAGATTCTCAAGGCCAGGGGCGTGATCGTTGGGCCGGTGCAGGCGTATCACGACATCCCGAACGATCCACAGGTGATCGCAAACGAGTACGTGGCAACCCTGCACAGCCCGGTATACGGCGACATGCGCGAGGTTGGGGTGCCAGTGAAATTGAGCGAGACGCCAGCGTATCCACGGAAGCCCGCGCCGCAGTTCGGTGAGCACACGGAAGAAGTGCTGCAGGAATTCGGCTACACGTGGGACGAACTCGCGGGCTTGCGGGAGCGACACGTGATTTAGGCAGCTCAAGGCGCGCCCCAAAAGGCTCTTTTCTGGAACGCACTCCAGCGACGAAGTTCGTCGCCATACTTCCATGTTCAGACAGGCTCCGTCTCTTGTGATACGAATCACTCGCTAGATGCGTCTTGACACACCCTCGGAATGTCGCATACAAGACAAGCCAGAGATAGTGTGGCGCGCATACACTGGCGGAAAGGGGCGTTATGAAACTGCAGCGAACCGGCTTACTGGCGTGCATTCTTGGAGTGGCCATCCTGGTGATCGCGGCGTGTGGAGGAGGCGGAAGCAACACGCCTACCGCGTCGAAGCCCTCGCCCGCCACGGCCGCTGCGACTTCCGCACCGACGGCGACACCTGCACCGACCGCGACCGCTGCCCCGACAGCGACGCCTTCGCCAAAGCGCGGCGGCGTGCTGCGCTCGACGACTGGGACGGATACGTCGGGCCTTGACGTCATCTCCCGTCAGGGATCGGATGCTGCGTACCTAGCGTTGAACCAAATGGTCCGAGACGATCCGTACAACCACGGGCAGATCGTCGGCGACGTCGCAGATCGTTGGCAAGTAAACGCCACCGGCGACGAGTACACCTTCTTCCTTCGGCAGGATGTTAAGTGGTCGGATGGCAAGCAGTTCACCGCTGCGGACGTCACCTATAACGTGCAGCGATACCAGGGCCCGACGTCCACGATCAGAGGCCGCTTCACGTTGCTGGACAAGATAGTCGCAGTCGATGATTTCACTGTGAAGATGACCCTGAAGCAACCATCGGCGGGATTCCTAACCGGAATGTCCGACAACTCCTTCCGCATGTATCCGGCACACGTTACGTTCCCGGACTTCAATAAGAATCCGCTTTCCACTGGAGCGTTCAAGGCCACCAAGTTCGAGACGGCAATCGGCATCGAGACCGTTCGCAACCCTACCTATTTCCGCGCCGGGAAAAACAATCTACCTTACCTGGATGGCGTCCGGTTCATCTTCGTCGGCGATCCCACCCTGCGCGCATCCGTGTTTAGGACCGGTCAAGTGGATGCGAGCGGTAGAGCGGTGGGGATCCAGGGTTCGTTCAAGGACGCTATTCAGAAGGACGTCCCAGGCGTGCAGATATTCACCTACACGCTGGCCTGGAACGCGCTGTACTTGAACAATGCCCCACCATTCAACGACCCGAGAGTCCTGGAAGCCATCAACTTGGCCCTCGACCGGCAAGAACTGGGCACGATCGGCTCGTACGCCAGCGGGTTCGTGGGTGGCGTCAATGTGCCCGCCTCTGTGGGTGGCAAGTGGGCGATTCCAGAGGCTGAAATCCAGGCGATGCCAGGGTATCGGCAGCCAAAAGACCAGGATTTAGCTCGTGCACGCCAATTGCTTGCAGCGGTGGGCGCCAGCGTCATTGGCCAACCCCTCTCCCTTCTAGCATCGCCGACCCCACCAGAGCTTGCGGTAGTGATTTCCAGCCAGCTCACCAAGGTGGGATTCAACGTGAACATCGAGCGGCAGGAGTTCAACGTCCTGATCCCCAACCTGCTAAAACGGAATTTCCAGATGGCGCAGTTTGGCTTTGGAGCGGGCGTTGATGACCCGACCATCAACCTGTCGGCGTACACCTCTCCGGATCCACAGAACTACGGCAAGTGGCTCATCCCCGATATCGACCGGCTCCACTCGGAACAGGACAAGACGTTCGACTCGGCACAGCGTAAACGTATCGCGCAGGACCTCGAGCGAACGATACTTCGCTCACATGGCACCGTAACGACGTACTGGTCGTTGGACTATCAGTACTGGCGTCCTGAGATCCGGAACTTGCCGCAAAAAGGCGCCCCCTTGGGGTTCAGCAACGTGTTCGACTGGTCGGAGGTCTGGATCGATAAGTGAGGACTGCATTCCCGTTGCATTCATGGCTGGCCCCTGTTAGACGGGCCTGCTACGATGCGCTCGAACCAGGAGGCCAGCATGAAGGCTGCGGTGCTGTACGAAGCCAAGAAGCCGCTCAAGATCGAGGAATTTCAGCTAGATGAGCCGGGACCCGGCGAAGTGCTCGTCAGGCTGATTGCCAGCGGCGTCTGCCACTCCGATTGGCACGTGGTCAAGGGCGAGTGGCCCATGATCAAGCTGCCGTGCATCCTGGGTCACGAGGGCGCGGGCATCGTGGAACAGCTCGGCCCAAACGTGAACAGCGTAAAGAAGGGCGACCACGTAATCCTCTCGTGGAAGCCGGCCTGTGGCACGTGCGAGGCTTGCGAGTCCGGCTGGCCTAACCTTTGCGATCGCTGGCTCAAGCCAACGTCCCGGCCGCGGAACCAAGCGGGAACACCCGTTGATCAGATGTCATTCCTCGGCACCTTCGCCGAGTACACCGTCGTGCCCGAGGCGGCGGCAGTCTCGATTCCTAAAGATGTCCCCTTTGCTCAAGCGTCACTGGTGGGGTGCGGCGTCATGACGGGCGTCGGCGCGGCGCTCAACACGGCGCGAGTGCAACCGGGCGCCACCGTTGCCGTCTTCGGCTGCGGTGGCGTCGGTCTCAACTGCATTCAGGGAGCCCGGATCGCGGGGGCGACGACGATCATCGCGGTTGACTTGCTCGACAACAAACTCGATCTCGGACGCGAGTTCGGGGCAACGCACACCGTCAATGCATCACGCGAAAACCCGGTGGACCGCATCAGGGCGTTGACCGACGGAAAGGGAGCCCACTACGCGTTCGAGGCCATCGGGCTCGTCGAAGCCCCGTTCGTGCAGAGCGTGCATTGCACGAGGAGAAAAGGCGTCACAGTATGGGTCGGACACGCGCCGGTCAATACTCGTGTCACGCTCGATGCGCGTGACCTGCTCCTCGAGAAGAGCATCGTTGCCTCGTTCTACGGGAGCGCTCGCCCGCACGTTGATTTCCCCCGACTGCTCACGCTGTACAAGGCCAAGAAACTCATGCTGGACGAACTCGTCTCGGAACGCATGCCGTTGAGCGACGTCAACAAAGCGTTCGATCTCTTGGGCAAAGGCAGCGTCGCACGCAGCGTGCTGGACTGCCAATGACGAGTGCCTCCATTTTGAGCCTTGGCAGCACATAAGGGCTGAACGTTCTATGGTGTATTCGCCGTTGAAATATCCAGAGACCTTTCCCGGCAAAGACTTGGGCGTTGCTGACTTCGTAGTTACAGACCGGATGCTCAAGGACTATTTCGAAGGGCTCGAGGTCGATGCCTCGTGGTTCCGCGATGGGTCGCCTTATCGCCGTCCATTGGCGCCTTCGCTAATGGCACCTGACGATGAGTTGTTCTTCGCAAACGGCGCCTACTTCAAAAATAGTTTCGGCACGTTGTGGATGCGCCAGAAGTGGACGTTTCATCAGCCGCTCTTCCCCAGTGAGCCGTATCGCGCCGCGGCGAAGATCGCTGACATATATCAACATCGGCACCGAACCATTGTCATCGTGGAAATCGAACTGCGCACACCGCAGGGCGCGCTGGTGGCTCAGGGTCATCACCACCAAAGTTTCGTGCTGACGCAATCGACGGGAACCGTACGATTGCGCGACCCGCATGCGAAGGAGGCGCAGCCTCGATTCGAGCCCCCGTCCGGCGAGCATCTTGAGTCGTTCTCGAGGCTGATTACTCTCGAGATGTGCGGCACTTTTTTCCACGGCGACCGGAACTTTCACACGGACCGCGCGTCCGCTGAACGCCTGGGCTTCCAGCACATCGTAGTTGGCGGGCGCATGACGCTAGGAATGCTCGGGATCGTGCTCGACAAGCACTTCGGGCGATCGTGGTACGAAGGCGGCCGCCTCGAGGTCAAGTTCACCAACGTCGTTGTGCCAGGCGACCGAGTGAGTGCGAACGCCGTGATTACGGGGCAAATCGAAGATGGTGGAAAGCGGCGATTCCAGGTCACGTTGTGGGTCGAGAAGGCGGATGGTACCGTCGCTGTGGTGGGTACAGCAAGCGTGCCCGCCTAACGTCCCTCATCTGAGATTTCGTAGCGTGAGGAGCCCTCGATGATTTATGTCTTGTTTTACGAGTACGTCCCAGACGTCGTTACGAAGCGTCAGCCGTACCGGGCGAAGCACCTCGAACTATTGCAAAGGCTGTCCGATCGTGGCGCGCTGGTCATGGCAGGCGCGTGGGCGAATCCGGTCGACGGTGCAGCCCTGGTATTCCGTGGAGACAACGACGCGACCATCAAAAGTTTCGTGGAAGCCGACCCCTACGTTGCCAATGGACTCGTGCAGAAGTGGTCGGTCAGGGAGTGGACAGTCGTCGTAGGAAACCCTGAGTCCGGCACCCCGACTCGATAACCGTGGACTACGCGGTCACCTTGGTGGGCAGGCCATAGAACTTCGCCGCGTTGCCACCCATGTAGCCGCGGACGATGTCGCCTGCGAGGCCGGCCTGCTCGAGATTGCGAATCGCTTCCCAGGCGTCGGTGGCGTCGTGATGCGGGTAGTGCGATCCCCAGGCGGCGACGTCGTGGTACTCGTCAGCGAGGCGGCGCACCGAGGATTCCCAGGTGTCGAAACCGACGAGGGATGGGCGCTGGTGCCAGACGTGCTCAGGCTCGAGGCTGACGATCTTGGCCTGGGGTAGAAGCCAAAGATAGGTTTCCGATTTCTCGATGGCAAGGGGAGCCCAGTAGGCGCCAGAGTGGACGAACGAGAGTTTGAGTTTGGGGTAGGTCTCCATGTGCCCAAAGAAGCAGACTGCGCTGAGGAAAAGCCCGTTATCCATGCCGGGCGCTACGGTCTCAGCGATGGGATGGCCGATATGAAGGTTGGCAGCCATGCGCTCGATAAACGGGCCTTCGGAAGTCCAGTCAGGGTTCGCCGAGCCCGGCGAGGGGTGCATGCAGGCGGCGACGCCATCGGCTTCGAGCGTTGACCAGAGGCCGTCGTAATCGCGGTGGTTGGGGAACTTGCCGTGGAAGAACGAGGGGCGAATGAAGGCCGCCTTGAATCCGAGCGCGGCGATTCGCCTGGCCTCTCGGATTGCCAGCGTGGCGCTCTGCATCGGCAGGATAGCCACAGGGAAGAGACGATCGGGAGCGGCACTGCAGAACTGGCGCACCCAGTCGTTGTACCCGCGGGCGAGGGCGGCAGCCACGTCCGGATTCTCGACCACAGGGAAGTACTCGGCGAAGAGCGTGGGGAAGATGAGCGCCTGGTCAATGCCCATCGCGTCCATGTCTTTGATTCGCGCTTTGGCATCCTGAGCGCCTGCGGTGATGGGATGCGGCTTGCGGGGGTCCATCGAACCAATCTCTTTCGCCGTGAGGCCTGGACGATAAATCGCAAGACGGTTCAAGGCGTTGTGGCGCATCGCAGGGGCTGGTTTGCCGTTGACTACGACCACGTCGGGGCCGATGTCGCTGAATTCGTAGTAGAACGCCGACTTGGCTGAGGCGCGGTAGGCGGGATCGACGAATTGGTCCCAGATAGCAACCGGTTCAAGGATATGACTATCGATATCCACAACTGGGATGGACTTCTTGTGCTGCGTCTGCGTGGTCATGGCGCTATCTCCCAACAAACGCAACGACCCGAGTGCATCGGGGCGTTGCCAGAATTCATTGCGTTCGGTCTAGTAACCGCCGCCGTGAGAGGCGCTACGTTGCGCTCCAGCAGCGCCGGCCATCTTGGCCATCATCTCACGCGCGAGTTTCGGGTCCTTCTGGACGTTGGCGAAGGCCTGAACTTCCTGGTCCTTGGGGAACCAAGCAGGGCGCTCGATGGGCTGCTCTTCGGTCACATACATCTTGGGTTGGAGGCCGTACAACTTCAACGCGTTGCTCCCAAGCATCTTGGCCTGGACGGCCTCGGGCACCTCAGCGTCGTTCATGCGGCGGATGGCACTCCAGACATCGGCCCCATCATGGTGGTAGCAGTCGGAGGCCCAGATGCCGACGTTCTCGAAGCGGTCCCACTGGCGGAAGCAGGGCACCTCGTCCGATTCGAACGAGATGAAGCACTGATCATAGAAGGCCTGCGAGGGCATGCGCTTCGCGGGCACGCGGCGCTCGTTGGCGTAGAGCGTGTAGTAACGGTCGAGGCGCTCGAGGACGCCGGGAAGCCACATGGCGTTCGACTCGAATATGGCCATCTTGATCTTGGGGTAGCGGTCCAGGAAGCCGGACATGAGCACCTGGCTGAGCCAAACAGTCGCCTCGTAGATGAAGGAGAGCGTCTGCGACGTGAGGCCCTGCTGGACACCCTCGCCGTGGCCCGTCGGTGAGACGAGGTTGCCTGGAGAGTACATCGCGTTGGCATCACCGAGGAAGGCGGCATGATCGGCGGGGAAGGTGTGCATGCCCACGACTAGGCCAGTCTCTTCGAAGGCACGGTAGATCGGATCCCAAGTAGGCGACCGGTCGTACGACGGGTTGATGCGATTGGGGTACTGGCCCTGCGCGTCGATGGGACGGATAAGGCCGACCGGCGAGCCGAGGGTCTTGAGACGCTTGATTTCGGCTACGGCGTACTCGGGGCTTTGCAGTGGAATAAGGCCAGCGAAGAAGAGGCGGTCGGGCGAGGTCGTGCACCAGTCGGCGGCCCAGTTGTTGTAGGCTCTCGCGAAGGCGCGCGCACCCTCGGGGCTTTCGATGAACGGGTAGTTCTGATTGACCATCGTGCCGATGACCAGCACTTGGTCGATGCCCATGAGATCCATGTCGCGAAGACGCGCCTTCGCGTTGAAGGCACCCTTATGCTTGAGGTATTCGCGCTGCTCGTCGTTGAGGCGGGAGAAGACAAGGCGGCGCTTGACCTCTTTGGTCATGCCCGGGCCGGCGATTTCGATGGAGTTATACGACGGGTAGAAGAGGGAGTCCTCGCCGCCGAACGCCTTCAGCCTACCGTTCAGGATGGCACCGTTACTGTCGCGCCAGTAGGAGTTGCGCACCAATTCGCGCTCGCCGGGCTCGACGAACTTGGTCCAAATCTCGAGCGGATCGTTTACGTGGGCGTCGCAGTCAAAGACGGGGAAGGACTTCTTGGTGCGGGTGCCGTTGCCAGCCATAGCGGCCTCCTGCGTCAGCGGATAGCGCAGCCTAGCAAAGGGATTAGTTAGATGTCAACGTAGTACGTGATCAATCGCGGCGCGGGTGATGCCTGCGTTATCCTCAATCCAAACCTTGTAGGCAAGCGTATCAACCCGTGCGTGTTGTGCTGGTATAATCCGCCAACTTGTGGAGGGCGACGTGGCCAACCCGAAAGAGACGGCGGATAAGATCGTCGCGAATGTCGAGAAGGTCATCATCGGCAAGAGGCATGAGATCGAGCTTGCACTGATCGCGCTGATCTGCCGCGGCCACGCGCTCATCGAGGATGTCCCTGGCGTCGGCAAGACCACGCTAGCGAAAGGGCTGGCGAAGTCGATCGGCTGCTCGTTCAAGCGCATCCAGTTCACACCCGACCTGCTGCCCACGGACATCACTGGCGTCTCCATCTTCAATCAGAAAACCGGCGAGTTCGAGTTCCGGCCTGGACCCATCCTGGCGCAGATCGTCCTTGCCGACGAGATCAATCGCGCGACGCCGAAGACGCAATCGGCCCTACTCGAAGCGATGGAAGAACGGCAGGTCACTGCCGACGGCGTCACCCACATGATGCCGACGCCATTCATGGTGCTGGCAACACAGAATCCGATCGAGTACGAGGGGACCTTCCCTCTGCCCGAGGCGCAACTCGACCGCTTCTTGCTGCGCATCACGCTTGGCTATCCGAACCCGGCGCAGGAAGTGGCCATCATCGATATGCAACTCAAGGCGCACCCGGTCGATACACTCGCAGAAGTGGTCAGCGCGAACGAAGTGCTGGCCTTAGGGGACGCCGCCAAAGAGGTCTACTGCGATACGCTGATAAAACAATATATCGTGAACATCGCCGACGCGACACGGCGCCACGAGGCCGTATACCTGGGCGTCTCGCCGCGCGGGTCGTTGGGCCTGTTCCATGCCTGTCAGGCCTTCGCGCTGTTGCAAGGCCGCGACTACGTGATGCCGGACGACGTAAAGGCGCTCGCAGAGCCGGTGTACTCGCACCGCCTCATCGTGAATCCAGCCTCGCGGATGAAGGACGTTACAGGCGCATCCGTGCTCAAGCAGATGCTCGAAGATGTACCGGTGCCGGGCGCGAGGCCGCGGGACCGAGTCAGCCGCTAGTCTCCGTCTGTGCCAAAGCCTGCTTGCCCCACCGAAGGCAGCCCGCTACGCTCCAGCAAAAGGGGAGTTTCGATGACTGCTGCAACCTATGGCCTTTCGCGTATCGCCCCCGGCTGGGTAGGCTTCCTGGCGACGCCTCGCGGCCTGACGCGCATGACACTGCCATGCTCAAGCGAGCGCGAGTCTCTCGACGCGCTGGGCGGTATTCATGGCGCGACGCGGAACGATGCCTCGTTCGCCAATCTAACGCAACGTCTCGAGCGGTACTACGCCGGCGACCGCGTCGCCTTCGATGACGTCACAATCGACCTGGACAGGGCAACACCGTTTCAGCGGTCGGTGCTAGAAACGGTGCGCGCGATCCCTCGCGGCGAGACGCGGTCGTACGGCGAAGTGGCCATGCTGGCCGGTCGCCCCGGCGCGGCGCGGGCCGTCGGCGCGACGATGGCGTCGAACCCGGTATGCGTAATCGTGCCATGCCATCGCGTGATCGGCAGCAGCGGCAGCCTTACCGGTTTCGGTGGCGGCCTCGAGATGAAACAGAGAATGCTTGCGCTCGAAGGCGTTCGACTCGCCAAAGCGGCCTAACAGCGGACCGTGCGTTGCCGCGCTCTCGTACGGCCCGGTCTTCTAGTTCTCTGGAACCGACGCAGTCGCAGGTTCCGAGCCCGGCGCACGTCTCTCATAGCGTCGATAGAGGTAGACCAGCGCCCACACCGCCAGCACAACGGCCAGCGTGATGTACATCTTGGTGGTCAAGGCCTGGATGGGTCGCTTCTGGTTCAGTTGCGTGTGGATGAAGATGAACGACGCGAGGGCGAAGGCGATAGTCCATCCGGCAACATAGCGCCGCATGATGTCGTGGCCACTGCTCCTGGGCATAGGCAGCAATCCGAAGAACAGCCGTTGCACGGCGACCGCGAACACGGCCAGGCTCCAGTCTTGCAGGCCGCCGACGAATCCCTTGGCAGTCTTGAAGAAGTCATGCGCCCATGACTGTACGGCGATCTGCGGCAGGAAGTAAATCAAGAGCCAGGTCAGAATACCAAGCAAGGCAAAGAACACCAGGCTCCAGATATTGAGCATCATCTTCTGCTTATCTGTGAGGCCTCCCTGCGGCATCTTCAGGCCAGCCGGCGACCCCAGCAGGAGGCCAGGCTTGAATGCGAACAGTCTCGAGACACCAACGGTCGCAGCCGCTATGGTCGCCTGACCGGGATTCAGCCCGACCTTCGCCTCGACCTTCATCCTCCGCGCGATGAAGGCCCTGACCCAGGGGCCATACAGTGCAAGAAAGCCGGTCGTGAAGCTCAAGGTCAAGAGTACGCTCAAGGAGCCGGGCGCGAGGAAACCTCTACCGAGTGCAAGGAAGGAATAAATCGCGCCGAAGAAAAACATCAGGAGCACGCCGCGCGTGAATGGCCCAGGCTGCAACCAGCGGCCGATGGTTCTCAGAGGCGATCCCTTCGTCCGGAAGAATGTGACAGTTGCTCCGATGGGACGATACAGCCGCGCAAGCCTGGACTCGTTTTCCGAGACGAAGCCGCTCACGGTGCCAGCCAAGGTAGAGACCAGAAGGGTGATAACCCCCGCGAGCATGGCGTTGGTGCCAACGATTTTCCAGTCTGTAGAAATCTCTCTGGGAGTCGGGATCGTCTCAAAATAACTATCGTTGTGCGGGAGGCTATCGGCAACCACTGTCTCTTCGGTCGTAACGGTGCGCGTCCCAGTCACGAGCGTGTCCCTGTCGTATCCGATGGAGGCGCCGCCATCCGACGTCACTAGCGACAACACAGCGGGGAGGTCCTGCGCACCGATCGCCTTTTTGACGGCGTCTTCGATCTGCGGGGGATCGACCGAGAATGGCAGCCCGTGGAGAACGACACGACCATCGACTACATCGATGCTGCCAACGACGGTCGTGCCAGCGTAGGTGATTTGGGCGACGTTACCGGGCAACAAGTGAATCTTAGGATTGCCAGGGAAGCCGGCAGGGATGGAATCTGCGATTGTCTGGTCGGTGATAGCTGTAGTTGCGAGTTGGGGCACGACCACTGCCGTTTGAATCTCCGCCGTGCGAGCCACCCGAGTAGTCAGCGGCTGAGGCGCAGGAACGGTGGGACTGCCGTCTACACTGATGCCGGCGAGGTGCCGTATTCCACCGCTAGTGTCTTCCTTGAATTCTATCCCCTGCGTGTCGGGAGCGGCCACGCCTGCCGAGAAGCCGGCGGTCACTAGAGCAACCCTGGCTTCCAGGTCGTTGAATCGAGACGAGCCGGCAACGTCGGATGGAATCACGGGAACGGAGATGCCCTGGCGAGCGGCGAGTTGGGGAATAATCACAGGTACGAGCCCATCCGCCTGGCGCGCGATGAAGCCGACGACGAGCGCGCCCTGCCCCACCTCGATAGCAGCGGGGGTGCCGGGCGATACAGTCAGAGCGAAGCTCACCGGTCCACCAGCGAGTGTGATTCCAGGGCTGGTCATGGTGAACGACCGGGTGGCGCTCACAGCTACGCTCTTGGTTACGACGTCTCCATCGATGACATGGGCGACGATGGAGAGGCTCGTCATCGCAGGTTGTGACGATTTCTTGCCAAACAATTTCGACCTGACCGAAGTCAGGATGGGCGGTTTCTTGACCACTCGACGCGACTCGTCCAGCCCAACTTCCGCGGGTCCGGTCAATCTGGAGAGCGCGCCGTTGGGGTAAATCACGAAGGCGTCGCTGCCAGCGCCCACCGTGACGCGCTCGCCGACACGAAGCATCTGGACACCACTACCTTGACGGTCGAGATGCTTGGCAGGGTCGCTAATCGTGACCTGCCCCTTGGTCACTCTCACCGTAGCCGGGACATCTTCCTGCACGTTGATGCCGCGCAGGCCCCAGAGCGCGATGATGCCAGCGATGAGCAGACTCAGACAGATCACATCGAGAAGGGCTACACGCAGTTTGCTCACACCAGCCTCCGTACCGTCTGTCCCGTGAAGCTTGTGCTAGTAGATCACCTGAGCCTTGACCAGTTGTTCGATCCGCTTCTTCGATAGCCCCAGCATCTTGCTGAACACCTTCTCGTTGTCCTCGCCCATCGCAGCAGCTAGGCGGCGGACGGAGCCAGGAGTGTCGCTGAGGTGCCAGGGGATGCCGTGGATGACTTCCGTGCGGTCGAGGCCTTGTGTCTCGATGCGAAGACCCTGGCGGCGGTACTGATCGTGCGGATCGAGATAGACGTCTTCGAGAGTAGCGACCACCGCCGCGGCGATGCCCGCTTTCTGGAGCATGTGCATCAGTTCGTAGTTGCCGTACCCGCGCGTCCACTTCGCCATCTTCTCGTCCAACTCGCCGGGATGTGTCAGGCGTCCGTAGAGGTCCACGAAGCGCTCGTCCTGCGTCCAATCGGGATTGCCCATCAGGTTGGCGAGCGCCTCCCACTCCGGCTGCGTCTTTACGGCGATGGCGATCCACTTGTCGTTGCCCTTGCATGGGTAAATGCCGTGCGGGCCCATCGCAAGATGGCGGTTGCCCTGCGGCTCCGCGATGCGGCCGTTCATCGTGAAGTCCATGATGCCTTCGCCGATGAGGCTGACGAGGTTCTCGTAGAACGACAGATCGATGTATTGCCCCTCACCTGTGGCCTCGCGGTGGTGCAGCGCCGTGAGGATAGCAAATGCGGCGGCAGTCGCAGTCGTCGGGTCGGCGTCCCACACATTGACCATCAACTTGTCGTCGCCGGGGTAGCCGACGAGGCTGTCGACCCCGGAGATGCTATTGATGGAGGGACCGTAGCCAAGCAGGTCGCGATAGGGGCCGTTCTGGCCCGCCGCGGACATCGAGCACATGATGATGTTGGGCTTCGCCTTGCGCAGTGAAGCGTAGTCGAGGCCGAACTTGGCCAGGACCCGGGGCGAAAAGTTCTCGAAGACGATGTCGCAGCGCTTCACGATTTCCTTCACCAGTTCGACCCCCTGCGGCTTGGTGAAGTTCAGCGTGATGCAGCTGGTGCGGTTCCGAAAGACAAAGTTCTTCTCCAGCATCGTGCGGATTTCGGAGGGCTCCTTGGCGATGTTGCGCATCTGGTCGCTGCTGGCACGTGACTCGACGCGAATGACCTCGGCACCCATGTCACCAAAGAGGTGCCCAAGCACCGGCCCGGCCCAGACCTGGCCAAGGTCGCAGACGCGATAGCCTTCTAGGGGAAGCGTCATTAGATAATCCCTGTCCTTCGCAAATCGACAAGGTCGTAGCGGCTGAAACCGATAAGGCCGCACAGAATCTCAGCGTTGTGCTGGCCGAGTTTCGGCGCAGGGCGACGCACGCGCCAGGGTGTCTTGCTGAATCTATATGGCGCTCCGGGATACTTGAGGCGACCGGCCTCCGGGTGATCGAACTCGACGAAGTAGTCACGCGCCTTCAGGTGCTGGCAGTTCACGACGTCGGCCATGTTTTGCACGGCGTGGAACGGAATCTTGTTCTCACGGCATTCCGCCCACAACTGCTTCTTGGTCTTCTTCGCCAGATAGGGCTTGATGAGTGCGTCGACCTCATCGGGGTAGACCTTGCCCATCGAGTCACGATCCTGATAGCGCGGCTTTTTCGACCACTCGGGGTTGCCGATAAGTTCGACGAAGCGCTGCCAGTGGCGGTCTTGCACCGTGATCAGGCTGTAGTAGCCGTCCTTGACGGGCAGGATCACCCACGGGTAGCCGATGTAACCCAGGCGGTGCCCCGTACGCGTGGGGTAGAAGCCGACATCGACGAAGTCGGTGACGTTGAGCGCATTGATGAGCGTGGACATCGCCTCGGCGCTGGAGACGTCGACGTGCTGGCCGCAGCTGGTCTTGCGACGGGCAAAGACGGCGGTCATCGTGGCCGCAGCGGCGTTGAGGGCGCCCCAGTAGTCCCCGCGCGAGAGCGGTGTCGTCAGCGGCGAGCGCTTCGGGTCCCCCATACGTGAGGCGACGCCGGAGAGCGCTGTCGCCTGAAGCGCGTGACCTTTGTAGCCAGCGTAAGGTCCAGTATGGCCAAACACCGTCACTGACGTGACGATGAGGCGGGGGTTCACTTCGCGCAGCATCTCGTAGTCGAGGCCCAAGCGCTTCGATTCCGACGGGTGCCGATTCTCGATTAGCACGTCGGCGTGTTTGCACAGTTCGAGGAAGATGTCGCGCCCGGTGGCTGTCTCCAGGTCGGCGGAGATGCTGCGCTTGTTGGTGTTGAGGTTGAGGAAGAGGCCGCTGCGCTCGAGGTGCGGCACGTCATTCGGCCAGGGGCCGTAGCGTCGCGACTCGTCGCCGACTTTGGGCCGCTCGATCTTGATCACGTCGGCACCCATATCGGCCATCATCTTCGCCGCGTAAGGAGCAGAGATGAAGTCGCCCCACTCCAGCACGCGGAGGTCAGCAAGCGCAGGCTTGGGGGTAACGGGCAAAGCGCGCACTCCTTCAGAGGCAAAAGGGCAGGGCGATTATAGCAACGAAAGATGGCGAATCAAGCGAATAGGGCCTTTCTTGTTACAAGTGCGCCCTTCCCCTATCATGCGCGCATCGCATCGCGGAGGCATTCATGGACCGCTCTATCGCGTCGCTCGAAGGAAAGACCACTATCGTCACTGGCTCGGCCGGCGGCATCGGAAAGGGCTGCGCGATGGGACTCGCAGCCTTCGGCGCTAACATTGTCATCGCCGACAAGGATGGCGAGATGGCGAAGAAGACCGCGAATGAACTCGGGGCGAAGGCCATGCCCTTCCAGGTTGACGTCCGAGAGATGGAGCAGGTGAAGGCGCTTACGAAGGCGACGATCGACCGCTTCGGCAAGATCGATGTGCTCATCAACAACGTCGGCGGCACTTTCCGCGAGGACTTCCTCAACGTCAGCGAGCGGGGATGGGACGCCCTCATGCGCATCAACCTGCGCTCGGTCTTCTACGTCACCAAGTGCGTTGCCGACGAGATGGTGCGTCTAAAAACGAAGGGATCGATCATCCAAGTCACGAGCATCGAGGCGTGGCGAGCCGCCCCCGGCTACGCCGTCTACTCAGCCTGCAAGGCCGGTCTCGAAAACTTCACCAAAACCATGGCTCTCGAACTTGCCGACCATGGCATCCGCGTGAACAGCATCGCGCCCGATGTAATCCGCACGCCTGGAGTCGCCATCGCCAAGACGCCGGAGGATGAGGCGAGGTACAAGCGCCATGTGCCGCTAGGCCGTGTCGGCGAGATCGAGGACTGCGCCGGCGTCGCCGTGTTTCTGGCCTCGAACATGTCGTCGTTCATCACCGGCACCACGATTCACGTCGATGGCGGCAACTACGCGGCTGGTGGCTGGGTGCGTGGCCCAGACCGTCGCTGGGTAACGAGTATCTAGTGGCCGACGCCTGGCGCTCGCTAGACCCCGCCGCGCTCCGCGAGCGCTTCGATAACTTCATGCCGCTCGTGCGCGCCGAAGCCGTCGGCCTCACGCAGCCCCAACTCGACTGGGCCAGCGACCACTGGTCGTGGAGCACGTGGAGCATCCGCCGCCAACTGACGCACATGACTGCGGTCGGCTATGGCTGGCTCTGCACAAGGTGGGGCGCACAGTTGTACCCAACAGACCTGCCTAAAGCATTCGTCGTTCTCGACTCGATGAAACCTCAGGATCGGCTCGCCTTCTACAGTTCGATAGACGCCGCTGCGCTGCTGGCGCAACTCGACCACTCAGTCCGCCTTGCGCATGACTTGCTGCACCGCGAGCCGCCAGCCTCTTTCCGCGAGCGCACTCTCACGCTGCGCACCGAGTCGCTCTGGAGCGGCATCGAACAGGGGAACGCGACGGGCATCGAGCGCGAACAGCCCGGGATGCTGCGCATCACCTTAGAGACCACGCTGCGCCACATGTACTTCGAACTGGTGACGCACCTCTACAACATCGTGCGCCTCAAACACGCGCAGGGACTCGGTACGACAATAGCAATACCCCGAGAAGGGTACTGGCTGCTTCCCGACTGGGACCGCAGCGAGCCGTAGCGCTAGCGCCGCCCCGGCATCGCATGGCCGTTGACCGAGGCTCGCTGCGCCTTGAAGGTCTTCGCATCCTCCGCTTCGTCGTGCGCAGCCATGTCGCGGAACCATAGGATACCAACGACTACCAGGGTGCAAACGAGAACAGTATCTCCGCCCACCCACATCAGCGCGCCCCCTGCCTGCTGATCTCCTAGAGGAGTCAGACCCCAAAGGCGGGGAGGGGTTGCGTACGACGTGTAGCGCAGCGTATCGCTCAATGTGAGTTGGACTCCGAGGTAGACGTTCTGAAGGATCGCGATGAAGACGAAGGGGATACGCCACACGTGCGCGAGTCGCGATCGCAATGGGCGCATATCGATGATCGTCGTCCAGAACAGCATCGACGAGAGGTAGAAGGTGAGGTGTTGCGCGATATGGATGCCTTGGCGTCGCACGGCTGCATCGTAGGCGCCGGGCACGAGATGCCAGGTCCAGTTCGCGGCTACCAGGGCCGCGTATGCGGTCACTGGATGGGTGACGGAGCGAAAGATGAGTCTGGCCAGCCCATTGCGGCACAAAGGCCGCACGACCTTTTGCCGGAATTCAAGGGGCATACCCAGCAGCAAGGGCGTCGTAGGTGCGCCGGCAACAATGAGCGGCGCCACGACCATCTGGATGAGCAGATGCTGGAGCATGTGCATCGTAAACAATTGATGCCCTAGGTCGTGGATCGGCGAGCAGAGCGCCAGGAACGAGATGAAGAGGCCGCTGTAAAACGCGACAGGCTGCCAGGGCCGGAGTCGCGAGTGTTTCCACGCGCGCAGGCCTCGCCAGTACAACAGGCCAGGGACGAGCACGACTAGGAGGACAAGAGGATCAAATGACCAAGCCGACAGTATCTGTCGCGTGCTCGAGGTCGGAACGATGACGTGCAACAACACCATACAGCGGCGCCTCGCGAACGGCCACTGAGTATTCTACTCCCGTCGAATGCCTCGCGCCTTTGCCGACCCTGATTGACGCTCTGCGATTTGCGCCGCTATGCTGCCCACGCAAGAAGGCACTCTTCGGAGACATCTACCTATGCCATACGAGACCATCAAGTTCGACAAGACCGGGCACAAAGGCATCATCATGCTGAACCGGCCGCAGGCCCTCAACTCGTTCAATCGGAAGATGAGCAAGGAGTTGGCGGAACTCTGGCAGGCCATCAAGCGCGACGACGATGTCTGGGTGGTCGTACTCACCGCGGCGGGCGACAAGTCGTTCTGCGTCGGCGTGGACGTCAAGGAGAGCACGGCTGAAAACCAGTCGATGAGCCAGTTCGATCGCTGGCGCGATGTGCCCGGCCACTCGTTGACCGCACGCCAGCACGGCTGCTGGAAGCCCGTGATTACAGCCGTCAACGGCATGTGCGCGGGCGGCGGCTTCTACTTCGTCGCCGATAGCGACATCGTCATCTGCTCCGACAACGCCACATTCTTCGACCCCCACGTGACGTATGCACGAGTGGCCGCCGTCGAGCCGGTGGCGCTCACGCGGCGTATTCCCTTCGGCGAGGTGATGCGCATCGCTCTGATGGGCAGTGCCTGGCGCATGGACGCAAAGCGCGCCTACCAGATCGGCCTCGTGCAGGAAGTTGTGCCGCTGCCTAAACTGATGGAGAAGGCCCACGAGATGGCCGATGTGCTTGCCGAGTTGCCCCCGCTCACCCTTGCAGGCACCGTTGAGGCGATCTGGAAGGGCCTGGAGATGGACCGCCAGGCGGCGATGGACTTCGGTCTACTCGTCGCTCAACGAAACACCTTCACCAAAGACCATACGGAAGGACGGCGCGCCTTTGCAGAGAAGCGCAAGCCTCGATACAAGAACCGGTAACCCCGAGCATTTGCCGCAGAAGCGCGTCATCCTGGCCGTCTTCGCTCACCCAGACGACGAGACCTCCGCTGCCGGCGCTACCATGGCCCGCTACGTTCGCGAGGGCGTCGACGTCCACGTCGCCACGGCCACCCGAGGCGAGCTAGGCGCGCTTGGGACTAACGGCCTCGTCATCACACGCGAAGACCTGCCCAAGGTGCGCGAGCAGGAGCTCCGTTCCGTCTTGCAGATCTACGGTGCGAACCCGCCGATCCTGTTCGGCTATCGTGACCAGGAAGTGGAGCGAGCGCCATTTGAAGAAGTCATCGCCAAGATTCTGGCTGTCATGCGCCTAGTACAGCCCGATGTCGTGATCACGTTCGGTCCACTCGGCATCTCGCGCCACGCCGACCACGTCGCGATCCACATGGCGACGGTCGACGCTTTCCACCGCTACCGCCACGCGACCGATCGCGAGCCGCGCCTCTTCTTCACCTCGATACCAGCCGAGACCGCTGAACGGTTCGAACTGAACCTGTTCGGACCAGAGGTCAATCCAACCGTGCTGATTGATACAAAGGAGACGGTCGCGCTGAAGGTAAAAGCCCTGCGAACGTACCGCTCGCAGGAAGATGCTCAGTGGCTCGCAGAGGTCTTCGAGAAGCAGGCACCTGCCGTTGAGGCCTTCCACCAAGCCTACCCACCGATAGCCAATGGCGAGGTTGCGAACGGCTTCTGGTAGACCGCATCAGTCCGCCTTCTTCGGCCCCTTCTTCGCCTGCGACTGCCTCACCTGCTGCCAGCGAGCAGCGTTGTGGACGCGCATCTTCCGCGAGGCCCTGCGTTTCTCCTCGCGCCGTTCGCCTTTCGTCGATTCGTTCGCTGGCACCGCCTCGCTCCTCCCGAGCAGATGGCGGGATTATCGAAGCGCCATGAGAGGGTGTCAACGCATCACTCCCCGACGCGGATCCTTAAGGTGGCGGTCGTGAAACACATAGGACACACCTATCACCAGCGGGGTCTTTACGACAGGTGTAGAATTGACGCTTGGAACGCGATCCGAACGCCTGAATTCAGGCATCGGTATCTCGAAGAAGGCGGGCAACGCCGGGCACGGATGAGTCCCGCAGTGCGGGACGGGCCTCCGGACTCAGGGAACGCCCGCCTTTCGTTGCGTAAGGAGTGTCTATGATCGTAGTAGTGCCGATCGCTGGTGTGTTCGCGATTCTCTTCGCCGTGTTCTTGATGTGGGATGTGCTTCGCCGGGATTCCGGGAATGCACAGATGCAGGATATTGCCGAGCGCATTCTGGAAGGGGCCAAGGCGTTCATCTCGCGCCAGTACCGCACGATCGCTATCCTCTCCGTTTTTGCGGCGATCGCGGTGGCCGTTGTGCTCCGGCTCGTGACCGACGTGCCGCCGGACATCAACCATCACTTGCCGAACGGGATCACCAACGCTGGCGATAATTCGGACAAGCTGGGCCTCGCCTGGCGGACTGCTGTGGCCTTCCTTGTCGGAGCCGCCTGTTCGGGCGTCGCAGGCGTCGTGGGCATGTACGTCAGCGTGAAGTCCAATCTGCGCACCGCTGCGGCGGCCATGAAGGGCCTCTCGCCGGCAGTGCAGACGGCTATGCGCGGTG
>JACQEE010000127.1 GCA_016200725.1 Chloroflexota bacterium | reverse complement strand
GCCTTCGCTGCCGCACTGGCGATCGGCGTTTACGTAGCGCTGCGGACGAGGCGGGAGTGAGTCCTACCAGGAATACTTCTTGGCCCGCGTCTTCTGCTCGTCGATAAGCGCGCCGATTTCCTTGATGGCGTGGTAGGCGTAGGGGATGTAGTCCTCAGGCCGCATCTCGACCTTTTTCACCGAGTCGTCGCGGCCCATGCCGCCGTCGAAGAGGTCGCCCTGCTGCACCTTCATAATGAACTCGTACATCTCGCCGTCGTCGCAGACGACGATGCAGCCGCGGTCGGCGCGCTCGACGCCGCCGGGCTCGGCCTCAATGGCGCGTACCTCGGTGCTGCCGAGGAAGTAGGGGAAGGGCACGAGGTTCGCCGCGAGCGCCACGAGCGTCTCGTGTAGTTGATCGGCGAGGCGCTGGACGCCGTCGGCGGTGCGCTTCACCTCAGTCGCGGCGTTGAGTTCGTCAGCCATAGCGTCTCCAGTATAGCCGCTGTTATTTCCGCAGCGCCTTGCGGAGGCGCGAGGCGTGCTTCACCGGGAACATCTTCGCGGCCTCCTGCATGCGGTGGACGGGCGTGATGGTGATGTCGCCCTCGGTGAGCACGGGTCGGAAGTACTCGACGACCTGCGCGTACTCGTCGGCCTCGACCACGTGGAAGGAGACGTGCTCGGGCGGTGCGGTGTAGTTGCCGTGAACCTTCACACCGCACTTGGCCGCGTGTTTGGGCGAAATGACGACGTGCCAGCCGACTGGGTCGTCGTGCGGGCACGACTCGGCGGTGTGACGATGGACGGCGACGAAAAGCATGGCGACGTATGTTCGCAAGCCAGATGGCGTAGTATAGTATCAAACCCCCATCCAGGGGGTAGGGGTGAACGATGAAGGCATCGCAGAACGATGTGCTGAAGCGGCTGGCGTACATCGAGGGGCATCTGGCGGGCGTACGCAAGATGATCGAGGAGGACCGCTACTGCGTGGACATCCTCAAGCAGACGCACGCGATACGGAAGGCGATCGAGAAACTCGAAGGGCAGTTGCTCTCGAGCCACCTGGAATGCTGTGTGGTGGAGGGGATCAAGGGTGGGCGAGAGGGCCAGATCGTGGCGGAGTTGCGCGAGTTGTACGGCGTGGGGAAGTGACGAGGCTATCCGGTGGCTGAAGCAACCGTCAAAGAACGCGAGAAGACAGAGTATGCCGTCGAGGGCATGACGTGCGCCTCGTGCGTGCTGCACGTCGAGACGGCGCTGCGCTCTGTGCCGGGCGTCGTCGATGCGCAAGTGAACCTGGCGACCGAGCGAGCAACCGTCGAGGTGTCGCCGGGCGTGGCGTTCGAGTCGCTGAGCAAGGCCGTCGCCGAGGCAGGGTACGGACTGAAGCCAGCCGAGGCTGCGAACCAGGATGCGGACGCAGAGCGTAAGGCGCGCGAGGCCAGGTCACTCCTGCAGCACTTCGTCGTCGCGGCAGTCGCTGCCGCCTTTGTGATGTCCGGGTCGTTCAACATCGTGCCTGGACTCGATGGGTTGAGCGACAAGTCGCGGTTCATCGTGCTCTTTGCGCTGACGACGCCGGTGCAGGCGTGGGCAGGGTGGCAGTTCTACAGCGGAGGCTTCGCCGCGGCGAGGCACCGTACGGCGAACATGAGCACGCTCATCGCCGTTGGTACTGCGGCGGCGTACGGCTACAGCGTCGCCGCGACGTTCGCGCCGAGATTCTTCGAGCGCGGAGGCGTCGAGGCGGACGTCTACTATGACACCGCGCTGACGATCATCGCGCTCATTTTGCTGGGACGCTATCTCGAGGCGAGCGCGAAGAGCCGGACATCGTCGGCGATCAAGCGACTGATGGGCCTGCGGCCGCGCACGGCTCGCGTGGTCCGCGATGGCCAGGAGCGCGACGTGGCTATCGACGAGGTCGTGCCTGGGGACGTGCTCATCGTACGCCCAGGCGAGCGCATCCCTGTCGACGGCGTCGTGAAGAGCGGCTCATCGAGCGTCGACGAGTCGATGCTGACGGGCGAGAGCATGCCGGCGGAGAAGGCCTCGGGGGCGAAGGTGTTCGCGGGGACGATCAACAAGACGGGGAGTTTCACCTTCGAGGCGACGCAAGTGGGCCGGGAGACGGCGCTGGCGCGCATCGTGCGGCTGGTGCAGGAGGCGCAAGGGTCGAAGGCTCCCGTGCAGCGGCTCGTGGACCTGATCGCGTCGTACTTCGTACCCGCGGTGATTGGCATCGCGGCGATCGCGTTTCTCGTGTGGATACTGGCTGGGCCATCGCCGGTGCTCACGTATGCGTTGCTCACGTTCGTGGCGGTGCTCATCATCGCCTGCCCTTGCGCCCTCGGGTTGGCGACGCCGACGGCAATCATGGTCGGCACCGGCGTGGGGGCGGAGCGCGGCATCTTGATCCGCAACGCCGAGGCGCTGGAGCAGGCGCATCGTGTCGACACTGTGGTGCTCGACAAGACGGGGACGCTCACAATCGGCAAGCCGCAGGTGACCGACGTCGTCGCCAGGGGTATCGACGCGCGCGAGTTGCTGCGATTAGCAGCGTCAGCCGAGCGGCGATCCGAGCACCCGCTGGCGCAGGCGATTGTGGAGGGGGCGCAGGCGCGAGGCCTCGCACTTGCAGAGCCAGCGTCGTTCGCGTCGGCGCCCGGGCATGGCGTCGAGGCACGGGTGAACGGGGCGACGGTGCTCGTGGGCAACGCAATGCTGATGAGCCAGCGTTCGCTATCGCTGAATGGACTTGGCGATGGCGCCACGGCTCTCGCGTCGCAGGGTAAAACGCCGATGTTCGTGGCAGTCGATGGACAGGTGCGCGGCGTGGTCGCGGTCGCGGATACGGTACGGCCGGAGGCGAAGGAAGCCATCGAGCGGATGCACCGCCTCGGGCTCGAGGTGTTGATGGTGACGGGCGACAACCGGCGCACGGCGGAAGCGGTCGCCAAGCAATTGGGCATCGACCGCGTGCTGGCCGAGGTGCTGCCTGAGGACAAGGCGAAGGTCGTGCAGCAACTCCAGGCTGAGGGGAAGCGTGTCGCCATGGTGGGCGACGGCGTCAACGACGCCCCGGCGCTGGCGCAGGCCGACGTGGGGATGGCCATCGGCACGGGCACGGACGTGGCGATGGAGACGGCGCCGGTGACGCTGATGAGCGGCGATCTGCGCGGCGTCGTGCGCGCCATCGAGTTGAGCCGCTCGACGATGCGGACCATACGCCAGAACCTGTTCTGGGCCTTCTTCTACAACGTGCTTCTGATACCCGTCGCCGCAGGCGTGCTCTACCCTGTGTTCAAGGCGACGGGAGGCGTGCCGGACGGCCTGCACTGGGCCTTCGGCGACTTCGGCTTCCTCAACCCTGTGCTCGCAGCAGCAGCGATGGCGCTGAGTTCGGTGACGGTGGTCACGAATTCACTGCGGTTGAGGGCGTGGTAGCCGCGACAGTTGCCACCAGTGCTAGACTGCCCAACGGGCGGCTGAACCGGCCGCTCAATACTCTAGGAGGCCTACCGTGAGTTCCCCTGTCGTCATGAAGAAGGGTGAGGGCAAACCGCTGTGGATGCTTGGGTCGCTCTATGAAGTGCGCGTGGCGAGCGATGCATCGGGCGGCGCATGCACCGTGATGGAAATGACGATTCCACCGGGGATGAGTGCGCCTCCGCATAAACACAACGGCGCAGAGATCCTCTATGTGCTGGAGGGCATGTTCAAGTTGCACATCGAGAACCGCACCGTTGACGCCGGGCCGGGGACGTGCGCGTTCTTCCCGAAGGGCACGCTGGAATGGATGGAAGCGACGGGAAGAAGTCCTGGGAAGGTGCTCGTGGTCTACGCGCCGGGCGGCATGGACAAGTTTTTCACCGAGGTGGCCGAACCGGCGAAGAGCCGTTCGATCCCACCGCCGCCGACCTCGCCTCCGGACGTCGCCAAGCTGGTGGCCGCAGGGAAGCGCCACGGCCTCGAGATCGTACCGCCGAAGCACTAACCGCCGCTACCCCTTGCCGTAAACCGGTATCGCGCCGCCGGAGACAAGATTCGCCTTGTCGCTGAGCAGGAAGGCTATGACGTTGGCGACGTCCTGGGTCTTGGGCCAGCGGTCGAAGTCGGCGTCAGGCATTGCCGCGCGATTCGCGGGCGTGTCCATGATCGAGGGCAGGATGGCGTTGACGCGGATGCCGTCCTCGACCCACTCCTCGCCAAGCGAGAGGGCCAGGTTGGCGACGGCGGCCTTGGTTGCCGAGTAGACGGCGGCGCCTGGAGCGCCCTTCAACGCGCCGCGCGCTGAGATGAGCACGATGGAGGCGCCCTTCGCCTTCTTCAGATATGGATACGCCTCGCGTACGGCCACGATGGTGGCGTGTAGGTTCATCGTGATGAGGCGCTCAACCTCTGCGTCGGTGACCTTGTCGAAGGGGCCGCCGAAGTAGCCGCCCGCGCAGCAGACGAGGCCTGAGAGAGGGCTGCCGATCTGCTTGAGCGTCCCGCGCACTTGCGAGGCATTGGTCAGATCGAGTGTGTAGGCGGGTAGATCGCCGACAGCCTTGTCCTTGCGAAAGCGCGCGGTGTCGGCATCCGTCTCGCTGGTGACGTGGACATCGTAGCCGGTCTGCCGCAGGGCGAGGGCGACGCTGCGGCCGAGAGCGCCCGTGCCGCCGGTGATGAGGGCTTTGGGGGCTGGAGTGCGTGGCATGGGGCGCTCCTTTGCGCGAGCGCTCCGTTCATCCTTCGATAGGCTCAGGACGAACGGAGCACAGTTACGGCTCGTAGGGTTTGCCGGAGAAGACCTGGGGGCCGATGCCATCGGTGCTCCAGTGGCCGCTCGAGGTGAGGCGCCAGCCGGAGGCAGCCATCGTGCCGCCGCCGACGTGGATCGTCTCGCCGGTGACCCAGGACGAGAGGTCGGAGGCGAGATAGAGCGCTGCGCCGGCGTGGTCCTCGGGCTGGCCGCGTCGTCCGAGCGCTACATGGACGGGCTTCGGAGCGTTGTGCCAATCAGGGCGCATCTTGAGGATGCCAGGCGACACCGTGACGTCGGGAGCGATGGCGTTGACGCGGATGCCCCAGGTGCCGAGTTCTAGTGACAGCGTCTTGGTCAGGTTCGTGAGGCCGGCCTTCGCGGCGGCGTAAGGGGCGTAGCCTGGCGCGGCGCGGAAGGCCTCGATGGTTGTCACGTTGATGATCGAGCCTTTGATCTCCTTCGCCTGCATGACCTTCGCCGTCGAGCGGGTCCAGCGCATGGCCTGGACGAGATTGAGATCGATGGCGTCCATCCACTCCTGGTCGGTCATGTCCATGAAAAGTTTGCGGATCGTGCCGCCGGCGTTGTTGACCATGATGTCCACGCGGCCGAAGGTATCCACGGCGGCTCGAGTCACGAGATCGACGACACCCTGCTCGCGGGCGTTGCCAGGGAATGCAAGCGCTTTGTGCCCGTGCTTGGCGACCTGCTTGGCCGCGTCTTTGAGTTCGTCACTCTTGATGTCCACGAGGAGGACGTCGGCGCCATGCTCAGCGAAGCAGTCGGCGATGGCGAGGCCGATGCCGCCCGCTGAGCCGGTGACGATGGCGACGCGGCCTTGGAGCGATGACTTTTCACGGTACATGGCGTACTCCTCGCTAGTGAGATGCCCCGTTCATGGTTCTCTTCGGGACTCAGGACAGGCTATCTGCTCACCAGGAACAGGGGTGGCTCAGCGCTTGGCCTGCGCTCTGCCTCTGGCCTGAACTACGGCGCGCACCGCCGCCAGGTCTTTGGCGTTGCGCACGCGGGTCAACGCGCCGCGACCGCGGCCTCCGCGCAGATAGGGGAAGACAACGTCGCCAGGGTTGGTGAAGCCGCTTCG
>JACQEE010000125.1 GCA_016200725.1 Chloroflexota bacterium | reverse complement strand
GAAGGGGTGGGGCCCAAAACCCCGGAAAATCTCACTCAGTTTGGTACCGAGAAGGGGTTGGGCCCACCCATGCCGTCACCCGAGCCTGCCATTGGAACAGATTCAGGGAGAGGCGGAACATCGATGCGGGGTACTCGGCCGTGAAGAGGATGGCCCACCAGGCGACGAAAGCCACGGCCAGCAGGGGCATCCAGGCGATCGCGGCTAGGAGGGTCACCAGGGGCCCAAGCACGATGCGCAGGAAGGCCAGAAGCCGTGACTGCTTTGGCGGGTAATCGACGCGAAAGGCGGCGTCGCGGCCGCGCCAGTTGTCAGACATGTAGAGCGGCCAATAGGACGTGATTCCGAATTGGTATTCAAGATAGCGGCGGACGGCGTCGTGCATGCCTCGGGGGTAGTGGCCGGAGAAGATGACGACGGCGAGGCCAATGAGTGAGACGGCACCGGCGTAGGCGCTGTAGAAGGAGAGGAAGATGAACTGCGGGATGACGAGCAGCCATTTGACGAAGAGGAGGCGGCGCGAGAGGCGGGTGGAGTAGGTGATCGTCAGTTCGGCAGACTGCGGTGGAGATGTGGGTGCGACAACGGCGGGGGCGATGCTGCCATCGGGCTGCGGAGTGCCCACAGCGGAAGGCTGTGGCGCTTGCCTGAGCGCGGCGGCGATGGCGACGTCGGCTGCAGCCTGCTCGAGTTTCGCTTGGGCGCGGAAGGCTTCGGCGCGGCCGAGGTAGCCGCTCGGGTCGCTGGGCTCGAGGCCGATGGCCTCAGAAAAGAGACTGACAGCGCGCTCAAAGTCGCGGGCTTCGAGCGCCTGCAACGCCTCCTGTCGCTTTACGCGAGCGTCATCGCTAGGCCCCATACGACGCCTCCTTTACCAGCATCACTTGAAGTTCCACGTGTCGGTGAGGGAGAGCACGGTTACGGTGATATTGAAGACTGCGTGGATGGCGATGGCGGTGATGTAGTAGCGGCGGCTGCCATCGAGGAAAGGCACTTTGCCCTCGGCGGAGTCGATCAGTCGCTGATTGATGCCGAGGCCGACGATGAAAGAGCAGACGGTGTGGAGCGCGACATCGACGGTGTAGCGGAAGATGATGATGCCATGACCAGGTTGCGAGATGTACACGAAGACGTAGATAGTGCTTTCGACGAGGCCGAACACGAGGCCGGAGAGGCCGGAGAGCATCGCAGTAAAGCGTTGCGATCGGAGCAGGTGCGGCTTGCGAGCCTGGAGGTAGTAGACGCCCGTGGGTTTTACCGCTTCTTCGATGATGGGCCCGGCAACGAACGGAACAAAGAGGCCGCCGCCGCGAAGTTCCTGGATGAAGGCCCCGACGATTCCGAAGAGCGCACCGACCAGTGCGATGATGATCGCGAGGACATAGTCACGAGCGCTGGGATGCGTTGTGGCGACAGGCGCTGGTGTCGCGTCGATTGGCTCGGCAAGGGATGGGGTCTGGTCGTTCATGGGGGAAAGGGCGCGACCGACAATGGAGATGATCTTGGAGAACACATCACGCGTAGGGAGTTGGGCTTCGCCGAAGCCCCGCCGGCTAGCCAGTGTGCATGTCGAATGGTTAGATGCACGCGAGTTACCAGCATCGTACGGCAGGTGTCAACGAGGGGGGGAGGCAACCGAACAGGGCGCGGGCGCGTACGCTGCTAATAGGGATGGGTCGCTGGGTCAGGGCATCGAAGGGTAGACTGGAAGCGTCATGCATATTCGCCGACCGCATCTCTCGATAGCCGCGCTCGCAAGCGTTGTGGTGGCGATGGCACTCGTGGTCGCCGCGTGCGGTGGTGGGACATCGTCGAATGCGACGGCAGGGACGGCCTCGAGCGGTACGCCAGTGACGGGGCCCAAGAACCTGCCGCGCGATTTCCAGATCACAGTCTATCGCGGACTTAGCGGCGACAAGGTGCAGTTCGCGTCGCTGTTCGACGGGAAGCCGGTGGTGTTGAACTTCTGGGCTGGGCTATGCCCGCCGTGCCGCGCGGAGATGCCAGACTTCCAGGCTGCGTATGCGGGGCTGTCGGACCGCCTGCACCTGTTTGGCGTCGACGTGGGGCCGTTCGTGCAACTGGGATCGTATGCCGACGGGAAGGCGCTGATCGAGCAGCTGAACATCACATACCCGACAGGGTCGACGGCAGACGCGCAGGTCGTGCGGGCGTACGACGTGCTGCTGATGCCGACGACAGTGTTCCTGACGCCGGATGGCAAGGTGTTCAAGAAGTGGCAGGGGCAGATGAGCAAGGCCAAGTTCCAGGAGATCGCCGGCGATCTGCTGAAGGCGTCGGGGGCGTAGCGGACGCATTACGGGCGCGGTGCTTGAGCGCGTAGCATCCAAAGAGAAGACCCCACCCCAGGCCCTTCGACTTCGCTCAGGGCGTCGAGGGAGAGGCGACGCCTCTAGGGTGTGGTCGGGTAGACTGGAAACGCTGTGACTGCCACTCGTTCCACAGGTTCGACGTTGCGAACGCAGGCCTCTCGTTTCGGGAGGGCGCGGGCGTTGTGGAGTGGTGACGCGCTGTTGATCGCACTGGTTGCGACGGCGGCGCTGGCGGTGGCGATCGCGGGCGCGGCGTGGACGCATCACCAGGGCGGGACGGGCGCACTGAACACGTTCGTCGAGCGGCTATCGGGTCGCTCGGGCGACAGGTTATCGCATGCGGGGTCGTTCCTCGGCGCAGGATTTGCGTTCGGCGCAGGGATGGTGTCGGCGGTGAACCCATGCGGGTTCTCGCTGCTGCCGGCATACCTGGGGCTGTACATAGGGTCGGGCGAAGGTGTGGAGGAACGAGCGTCGCTCGGTGGGGTAGTGCGACGACTTGGGCGGGCGCTGGTCGTTGGTGCCGTTGTGAGCCTGGGTTTCATGGCGTTGTTTGGCATCGCTGGAGGGATCATCGGCGCAGGCGCGCATTTCGTCGTAAAGGCTATTTCTTGGGTCGGCCTTGTGATGGGCGTAGCGCTCGTACTGGCGGGGGCGTGGCTGGTGCGCGGCAAGTTGTACCTGGCGTTCGCGGCGCAGGCAGCGAGTCGCATGGGTGATACGGGGAAGGTGAGCACGTCGGGGTACTTTGCGTTCGGGCTGAGTTACGGGACGGCGTCGCTGAGCTGCACGCTGCCGATCTTTCTGGCGGTCGTGGGCGGGACGCTGACGGCGAATGGGCTAGGGCGCGCGATCTCGGATTTCCTGCTGTACGCGCTGGGTATGGGGACGGTGATCCTGATGCTGACGCTGGCGATAGCGCTGTTCAAGGGGGCACTCGTGCGAGCGATGCGG
>JACQEE010000126.1 GCA_016200725.1 Chloroflexota bacterium | reverse complement strand
GCCGGCCCCAACGACTTTCTCAGGATCGGACCCGATATCTTTGCTTATAACAATGTCCGAATGCTGCGACACCACCACCTGTCGAGTTACGTTCCGGTCATCATTGCACCGAGTCCTTTCAAGGCATTCAAACTCCGAGCATTTCGAGAGATCTGGCGCGGCGTGTTTAGGTCGTTGCGTCATAGCGAAGGCGTCTATATCATCGGCTATTCACTCCCACGCGAAGATCAGTTCGCCAGGTTTATCCTCCGTAGGGTATTCCGGCTCGTGGCCAGGGATGGTCGCCGCCCCGGAATCACGGTTGTTAATCCGGATGGAAGGGTGCGGGAAACGTTCACACAGACGATCGGCCCTGAGTTGCCAATAGTGTTTAAGCAGATGACGTTTGAGCGCTGGCTGGAGACTACGAAGTCGGGGCGCGCCACGTCTTAGGGTGCCACCTGATGGCGTAGCGGCGATGGCCTTAGCGAGATGGTGGCGGCGCTGCTGCTGTTGGGTGGGTTCGTCGCAGTCGTCGGGTGCGGCCTCATGCACGGCGCCGGCCGCGCCGATCAGCGGGAGATCAATCGCCGAGCGCGAATAGCGGGCGGGCGAGAACGTCGCGGGAGTTGCCACAGGCGTGGGCGGCGCAAGTCGCAGAGGTTGTCGGGTTCTTCGTCGCGCGCGGGTGGGGCATCGGCTCCGGCGGCGCGCGGGGCGCGGATCAGTTCGCGCTGGGACCTCCAGGTGGAGGCCTCGCTCCAGCTTTCGGTCTACAGCTACGCGACCGGGCTCCTGGGCTACGCCGACCCGGACGAGGTGCGCCTCCGGTTCGACGTGCTCACGAAGACGAAGCAGCCGGAGTTGCTGCGCTACTGGACTACGCGTGACCGCGCCGCCAACGTGCAACTGTTTCGCTTGGCGGCGGAGGTGCTGAGCGCAATCGAGGCGGGGGTGTTCCACCCGAACCCGGGGTGGCAGTGTAAGGATTGCCAGTTCTGGGCGTGGGGGTGGCGCGGGCGAAGCATGGAGCTCTCCGGCGCGCCGCTGCTACAATCGACACGATGAGTGCGCTGCACTGCTACCTCGACGACAGCGCGGCGAAGGATGCGGCTGGTGTGTCGGTCGGCCTTGGCGGCGCGCTCGGATCAGATGACGCATGGGCACGCGTCGTCGAGGAATGGGAGCCGATCATCCGCGACTCCACGATGGGGTGGTTCCATGCGACCGAGTGGCGCTCCCAAGAGCATCAGCTGGGTGACCACTGGCGACGGCTCATCGAGATCATGGACAGGCATTTGATCGCGTACGTCGGCTGCGTAGTTCCCGGTCACGCTGTCGAGAGGCTGAAGCAGTTCAAGGCAGAGCAGAGAACAATGCCGGTACCGAGCGACGCCGAACCTGCGTGGGTCAGCGAATGGTCGGCGTTTGAGAATGACCCCCTGACGGTGTGTCTGTCGTGGTGCCTGCTGAAGATCTCGGGCACTACCCGCGCGAGGGGCGGCGGGAAGGTGTCGGTGACCTTTGCGAAGACGGATCGACTCCAGGCGCGAGCCGATCGGCTGGAGGCGATGAGGAAGATAATCGAGCGTGCGCGTGACGACTTCGAGTTGAAGGACTTCAGTCGCAGCCCGAGAACGGTCGTCCAGCTTCAAGTTGCGGATCTTGTCGCGTACGAACTGACGGCGTACCAGAGCGGGCTCGGTGTGCGCGAGCAGTACAAGATGCTGAGGCGGAAGTTGAAGACACACAAGGCTGACCCTCCGCGCTTCGCCAATCTGCTGCGACTCTGGGGCGCTGCGCCGTGATCGGTCAGGACGAGCTACTGCGACGCCTACGTGCGTGCGTCGAAGAGCCCTGAGCGACTGATGGCAGACTTCGGGTACGAGGCGGTGGCGAAGCGCCTCTTCGACCTGATCTCTCTGCGGTATTCCGACATGTCGAACCCGCTGGAGACGTATGGCGGACGCGAGACCGGCGCTGATGTCGAGATCCGGGTTGACACCCGGCCAGTCGGTATCCAGGTGACCGACTTCTGTGCGGACGAGGGCATTGCAGATCCTCGGCGCGGCCTCCGGGCGACCGAGGCGCGCAACGCCAAGCAAGGGAAGTTTACCGGCCACTGGATCCCGCTGCAGAATCAGCGAGACGCGCTACGGCTGCGGTTCGACAACAAG
>JACQEE010000007.1 GCA_016200725.1 Chloroflexota bacterium | reverse complement strand
CTCGCGGCAGCGGAAGACGAAGTTGCCAGTGGTGATCTCGTTGCGGAACGACTTGCCCATCTGTGCGATGCCGAAGGGCAACTTCTTCCGCGTAGTCGTGTGCACGTTCTCGAAGTTCACGAAGATGCCCTGCGCCGTCTCGGGGCGCATGTAGACCTTCGCCGCATCATCCTCAACGGGGCCGACGAAGGTCTTGAACATCAGGTTGAACATGCGTGGCTCGGTGAGGCTACCAGCCGTCCCGCACGCGGGACATGTTACCTTCGAGCGGTCGGGCGCCTGCGAGTAGGCGAAGATCGTCAATTGCGCGCTGCCCTTTGCGGCCTTCTTGTAGGCCGCCTGGAGCAAATGATCGGCCTCGGCTGCCGTGCCGCCGGTGGCGCTAACCACAGGGCCCGTGGCGCCTGCCGGCAGCGCGATCCAGAGTTGGTCGGCGCGGAAGCGCTGCTTGCACGATTTGCAGTCGACGAGCGGGTCGGCGAAGCCGGCGACGTGACCGGAGGCCTCCCATACCTTGGGGTGCATCAGAATCGCGGCGTCGATGCCCACGATGTCGTCGCGCTCCTGCACCATCGCGCGCCACCAGGCCGCCTTGACGTTGTTCTTCATCAGCACGCCCAGCGGCCCGTAGTCCCACGTCGAGCCCAGACCGCCGTAGATCTCGCTCGATGGAAAGACGAAGCCGCGCCGCTTGGCAAGCGACACGAGTTTTTCCATCGTCACGGGGCCGGGCTGCGCTTTCGTTGTCACGTTCGAGTCCTCCAGATTCCAACCTAACCCTACCCCTTCCCTCAAGGGAAGGGAATTGGTAAACAGCACCCATCGTAGCAGTGGCTGCCTACACGTGTGTAGAGGCGCGAACTCATCGGTAGTGCATCAATTTGAGGGTACGAACGGGAAACGCCTCACTCCCCCGCACTACAGCAAATTGAGACACGACCGAACTCGTCACATCCACAACTTGCCCCCGGCCTCAGCTTCCATCTTCGCGTAGACGGCTTCTGTGATCTCCTCACCCAGGTTTGCGCCGAAGCCGAGGCGGGCGATGGGGCGCCAGCCGCGCTTGGGTCGCAGGTATTGCACGCGCCGTTTGATGCCAGCCATCTTTGCCGACATGTCCAGGGCCGTCTCCATGTCGCCAATCTCGTCGATTAGCCCGAGTTCCTTGGCCTTGCGCGCGCCGAACATCTCGCCGGTCGCGATGGAGCGCACCTTGCCGCGATCGAGTTTGCGCTTCTCGGCGACCACGTTGACGAAGCGCTCGAAGGTGTCGTCGACGATGGTCTGCAACTTCGCCGTCTCCTCTGCTGTCGGCGGGCGCCAGGGCGCGAACATGTCCTTGTGCGCCGCCGACTTCACGACGGACATCGAGAGGCCAACCTTCTGCATCAGGTCCGCGGCCACGAGTTTGGTGAACATCACGCCGATGGAGCCGATCGCGGAGTTGCTCAGGGCGACGACTTTGTGCGCCGACAGGCTGATGTACAGCCCGCCCGAGGCGCACGTCCCGCGCACGTAGGCCACGACAGGCTTTTTCGCGGCCACACGATTCGCCGCCATGAAGATCTCTTCCGCCGTCGCCGCCGCTCCGCCCGGTGAGTTGATGATGAGCAGCAGCGCCTTGAACTTTGAGTCCTTCTCTGCCCGAGCCAACAGCGGCAGCGTTGTCTCCGCCTTCACCTTCGACCCGATCGTGCCATCAATCTCGATGACGGCAATCTTCTTCTTGGATAGCAACATCAGCGGCTCCTTTCAGACAAGCGGCCACAGCGAGTCTATCGCGAAATGTTACGTAGGAGAGGGGCAAACGGTTGAGCGAGGAACCAGCGTCTATCTGTCAATCTATCGCGTCCGTTCAATTCGTCGCTTGAGTCCAGATAGAAACTTGACTAGTTCTGGGTCGCTGGTCAGCGCCAGAGCTCTTGTTGCCTCTTTTGCAGCCAACCCTGGCCGCCCTGTCTTTGACAAACTGCTTGCCAACCAGGCGCGTGCCTGGGCTTCGGTCTCCTTATCGAGTCCTAGCCGAATAGCCTGCCGATAGCGAGGGATTGCTGCGACCTCGCGGGAATTGTTGTCATGAAAAAGCCCGAGTTGATAGCAGGCGAGAGCTCGCTTCCTCCCGTTCGCACCACGAACGGCTTCCTCCAACATTTTCCTGCTTCGCCTACCCACGACTGAGCCCTAATCCATCCGTATCCCGTATAGGCGCATGGCGTTGCCGCTCATGATCTTGGCCTGCATCTCGACGGGCAGGCGCGAGACGTTTTCGATGGCCTCGGCGGGCGCTTCGCCATCGAAGTGTGGGTAGTCGCTGCCCCAGATCATGCTGTCGCCGACCACATCCGCGAGGCGCGGCATGGCCGCCTCTTCGCTCTCGAAGGCGACGAAGCACTGGCGCTTGAAGATCTCGCTGGGCAGCGACTTGATGTCCGGGGTGCGACCGCCCGCGGGGCCACCGCCGTACTTCACGCGCTTGTCGAGCCGCTCGATGAACATGGTCGCCCACGAGCCGCTGGCCTCGAGCACTGCGATGCGCACGTCGGGATGACGGTCGAGGGTGCCGCTGAACATGAGCCAGGAGAGCGTCATCATGCAGTCGAAAGGCAGGGCGAGGGCGTCGGGGAGCATGCGGTGCGAGTCGCTGCCCAGCGACGAGATCGTATCGAAAGTGCCCTGCACCTCTGATGTGGCCGCCGGATGCAGGGCGACGGCCATCTTCACTTCCTGCATCGCGTCCCAGAATCGGTCGTAATACTTGTGGTGCAGCGCGCGTCCATGCACGGCGTTCGGCCGCACGGCGATGGCCTTGTGCCCGACGAGCGCGGCGTCGGCGGCGACGTCGATCATGAACGAGACGCTCTGCGCGGGCACCATCGCCGCGCCGAAGAGCCGCGTCTTGTAGGGTTTGCAGAACTCGGCGAGGTGCTTGTTGAAGGCTCGGCACATCGCCGCCGCCAACTCGGCATCCTTCACGCCGTTGATGAGCAGGCACATCGAGGGGTAGAGCACCGCGGCGTCGATGCCCATCGCATCCATGTCCTTGATGCGCTGGACGTTCTCGAAGCCGCCGCGGTGCATGTCGACGGGGTTCCAGTGCGCCTTTGATATCTGCGCCGCCGTCTTGCCGAACCCGCCGCCGCCCTGGAACGACGCCTCGCCGATGAACTCGCCCTCGACGCAGGCGCTCACGCCGCCGCCGGGGTGGTTCACCATGCGCAGGGCCGCCGAGGCCCGCCCGGCCGTCCGCGAGTCGAGGTACTGGTCCCACAGGTCGATCGGCTCGGAGATGTGGCCGTCGCAGTCGATCACCGGGTAGGGCGCGCCTTTCGGCATGGCAAGGCCTCCTCAGGGGTGAGCGGAATGGCAGCATTGTAGCGCAGGCGTCTTGTTTGACCCGCTGCCCTCGGGCTCGGAAAGCGTGGATAATGTGGCCTATGTTGCCGCGACCGCCCGATGCCCAAGTCCTCCTCGACTTCGACCGCACGCTCAACGACTCCGACCTGGTCTATGAGCGCAACCTCGATGGACTGCTGGGGCTGACGGGTCGCCAGGTCTTCCAGCACTGGCAGCGCATCCACCGCTACATCGTCTCCAACGAGCCATTCGAGCGGCACGAGGACCTCGAACTGCATTTCCGCATGCTGCTGGAGGAACTGGCTCGCGTGACCGCTGTGTCGGTGAAGGCCGAACTGCGGCGCCGCATCCGCGCTGCCCAGGAGGAGTGCTGGTACGCGACGGCCCTCTTTCCCGAGGCCATCCCTTTCTTGAATCGGATGAAGGATGCCGGGTATACGCTGCACATCGCGACGGGTGATTACGCGAAGACGAAGGCCGAGCACATCGAGCGCCAGGGCGGCTGCGTCTACTTTGCCGCCACCTTCGACGAGGAGACGCTGGGCGTGGGCAAGGGCAAGCGCGACTACTTCGACCGCCTGCTCGACCGCCTGATGGCGCAGGCCCGCAACGTCGTCATGGTCGGCGACAGCCTCAAGAACGATATCGGCCCCGGCCAGCAGGTTGGCCTCTCGACGGTGTGGGTGCGTCGCAAGAACGAGGCCATCGAACAGGGGGTGCAACCGGACATAACGGTGGCGTCGCTGACGGAAGTGTTGGTAGCGATGGGGGTAGGGTGAGGGTCACACCTGTTGTTGGTAGAAAGTGGCCTTCGGTATACTGGAGCCATGCAGCCAGTCTTTGACGAAGCCGACAAGTTGCTCAAAAAGGGCGAGCCGTTCGTCCTGGCGACGGTCGTGCGCACGAAGGGCTCGACGCCGCAGAAGCCGGGCGCGAAGTTGCTCGTGCGCCGCGATGGCACCGCCGTGGGCACGCTCGGCGGCGGGTGCGTCGAGGCCGACGTCTGGGCCGAGGCGAAGACCATCTTCGAGCAGAACAATGGCGCGCAACTGCGGCGCTTCGTTCTCAACGAGGACATCGCTGCCAATGACGGCCTCGTCTGCGGCGGCAACATGGACATCCTGATCGACCCCATCATGGGCGACCGCGACATGGCGCCATTCGTCGACGAGATACTCGCCGCCTACCAGGGCAGGGGTGACCGGGCGATGGCGACGCTGGTGACGCCGGGCAAGACCGTTCATGGTTCCCTTCGCCCAGCCTCAGGGCAGGCTATCGGCTCACCACGAACGGGTTTACCAGGCTCAAAACTGTTCGTCCGCGCCAACGGCAGCACGGTGGGCACGCTCGGCAGCGAGGCGCTCGACCGCGCGGCACGCAACACCGCCCTCGAGGTCATGCCGCGCGGCCTCGAACGCTGGGTGGAGACCGAGGACGGCGCCCGCGCCTTCGTGGAGACGTTCACCAACCCGCCCACTGTCGTCATCGCCGGCGGCGGCCACGTCGGCAAGGCCGTCTACAACTTCGCGAAAATGCTCGGCTACAAGGTCTGGATCGTCGACGACCGCGAGGTGTACGCCAACAAGGAGCGCTTCCCCGACGCCGACCGCATCGTGGTCGACGAGTTCGACAAGGGGCTGCGGTCGCTGGACCTCTCGCCGAACTGCTTCGTCATCATCGCTACGCGCGGCCACAAACTCGACGACATCGCCACGCGCGAGGCGGCGCGATCGAAGGCCGGCTATATCGGCCTGCTCGGTAGCCGGCGCAAGAGCCTGATGATCTTCCGAGACCTCATCCGCGAAGGCGTTCCTGAGGAGCGCATCCGCGAAATCCGCGCACCCGTCGGCCTCGACATCGGCGGTCGCACGCCGGACGAGATCGCGATCAGCATCATGGCCGAGATCATCGCCGTTCGCCACGACAAGCAGGGCGGCTCGATGACCATGGACGCGAAGTTCGTCGACAAGGCGCGCCAGATGGCCGCGAAGCCGCGCCCCAAGTCTCGCGCCATCGCCAGGCTGTAGGCGCCATACCCTCGATGGCGCCCAAGCGTCGAGCGTCCCCACGGATAGTTCCCTTCGCCGTAATCCTCCTCGCCGCGGGCGAGTCGTCGCGTATGGGCCAGCCCAAGCAACTGTTGCCCTGGCGCGGACTGCCGCTCGTGCAATACCACCTGCAGGAGTTGCGCGCCACGACGGCTGGCGAGATTGCCGTCGTCCTGGGTCACGAGGCGGCGCGCGTGCGACCGCTCGTGGAGCCATCGCTCGTGGACAAGCGCGTCCACGTCGTTCGCAACGACGCCTATCGTGAGGGGAAGACGACCTCGATCAAGGCAGGCCTCCGCGCGCTGCGAGCGACGCCATCCGGTGTGATGCTGCTCGCAGTCGATCAACCGCGACCTCGCGAAGTGTTGCAGCGCCTCATCGATGAGCACCTCTCGAAGGGCAACCTCATCTCGGTGCCGCGACATGGCAATCGTCATGGGCATCCGCCTCTTTTCGACGCCTCACTCATCCCCGAGTTGCTGGAGATCAGCGAGGCGAAGCAGGGCATCCGCGAGGTGATCGAACGGCACCGCGAGGCGCTGCGCGAGATCGAGATCGCCGACCCACTCGTGGTGACCAACCTCAACACGCCCGAGGACTACGAGCGCGCGAAGGCGTAGGACTACCTGCGGCCCAGTTCGTGCCGCAGCGCCTCATCGAGGCTCGCGTTGGTCCTTCGACGCTCGATGTCTCGACGGCATGGGCGATGGCGCGAGCCGCGTCACTCAGCGCCACCCAGGAGACGATCTGCTTGCCGCTGCCGAACACCGTGCCGAGACCGAGTCGCGCGGTGCGTGCGAAGACTCGCAGCGCGCCGCCATTCGCCCCGAGCACGACGCCGAAACGAAGGCGCACTTCGCGAGTCCCCAGCGTCGCCGCGCGGGCAGTCTCTGCCTCCCATGCCTGCACCGTCTCGGCGAGGAACTCTTCGCCGGTCGCAGCGCTCTCGCTGAGCAACTCTGCATGGCGCTCCCCGTAGATGCCGATCGCCGAGGCTGCGACGAATGCCTGTGGCCGCTGCTTCAGCGTCGCGAGGGTGTCGACGAGCAGGAGCGTACCGTTGACGCGGCTCTCGAGGATGCGGCGCTTCTTCGCCGCCGTCCACCTGACGCCCGTGAGCGGTTCGCCCGCGAGGTGCACGACAGCATCGAACCCCTCGAGACGCGCCGCGTCGACGGCGCCTCGCGACGGATTCCACGCGACCTCGCGCTCATGCGGGGTACCGCGCGTCAGGCGCCATACCTCGTGGCCGCGTCGCTCCAACTCGGCGACCGCCGCCGAGCCGATGAAGCCATGTGAGCCCGTCACGATGATACGCAGGACTGCACTCCTGCCGGGATTATCCGTGAGGTCGCGCGTCAAGTGTCAAGCGGCTACGTTCACCTGGCCCTCTCGCGCTTATAATGGCCGTACCCGGTGGCCTGCCGGATGGAGGGCGCGATGCAGTGGTCTTCCACAGTCTCGGAGCAGTTCTCGCTGCGCGACGCGGTGAGCGAGGCGGCTGGACGCATCAAGGCCGACCTGGGCAACGAACCGCCCGATCTCGCAGTCATCTTCGCGTCGCCGCATCATGCCCCCGACTACGACGACGTGCCCAAACTCATCCAGGCTGCGCTGCGCCCCAAGGTGCTCATCGGCTGCTCCGGCGGCGGTGTCATCGGTGGCGCGCACGAGGTGGAGGACCGCATCGGCCTGTCCATCACCGCTGCCCGGCTGCCTGGCGTCGAGATGTCCACGTTTCACATCGAGGAGACGGGGCTGCCCGACATGGATGCGAGCCCTGCCGCCTGGGAGAAAGTCGTTGGCGTGGCGCCTGACAAGAAGCCGGACTTCGTGCTGCTCGTCGATCCGTTCTCGGTGCGCGCCGACGCCCTCGTCTCAGGCCTCGACTACGCCTTCGCCGGACGCGCGAAGGTGGGAGGTCTGGCGAGCGGAGCGAATGAGCCCGGCGGCAATGCGCTTTTCCTCGGCGAGCAGACGCATCGCGCGGGCGTGGTCGGCGCGGCGCTCTCCGGCAACGTGCGCGTGGAGACCATCGTCGCCCAGGGCTGCCGACCCATCGGCGAGTCGATGATCGTCACGAAGTGCCACCAGAACGTGCTGCTGGAACTCGATGGGCAGAAGCCGATGGAGGCGCTGCGCAAGGTATTCGAGTCGGCAAGCGACCGCGACCGGCATCTCGTCAACACCGCGCTGCATCTGGGCATCGTCACCGATCCGCTCAAGGAGCAATTCAAGCCCGGTGACTTCCTCATCCGCAACGTCCTCGGCCTGCACCGCGAGTCCGGCGGCATGGTCATCGGCGAGATGCTGTCCGAGGGCCAGGTCGTGCAGTTCCACGTTCGCGATGCGCAGACAGCGGCCGAAGACCTTCGCGGCATGTTGCGCCAGTTCGTGGCCACGCCCAGCGGCGCGCATCGCTCGGGCGCGCTGCTCTTCTCCTGCCTCGGTCGCGGCAAGCATCTCTTCGGTCAGGAAGACCATGACACGGGACTCTTCGTGAAAGAAGTTGGTGCGCTGCCCCTCGGCGGCTTCTTCTGCAACGGAGAGATCGGGCCCGTGGGCGCTTCGACCTTTCTGCACGGATTCACCAGTTCCTTCGGGATCTTCAGCCCGAAGGCCTGATTGCGATCACTCGTACGCTTACCTGGGACGTTTAGTTCGCCCGCGAACTTCTCCGTACGTGCCGCTACGTGTTGCATGCCATCGCTATCATGTACCCAGTTGCAGCGGAGGTAGGGCGGGTGGTTACCGAGTCCGCGCCCGTGTTTTCGGCGAAGGTGCGCGTACCTGCGCCGCCTCGCGCTGCCATCGCCCGGCCCCGTTTGCTGCAACTGCTCCACGCAGCGACTGACTCGAAGGCGACGTTCCTCACCGCTCCTGCGGGATTCGGCAAGACCACTCTCCTCGCGCAGTTCGCGGCCGACGTCGACTTTCCCGTCTGCTGGCTCTCGCTCGACCGCTGGGACGCCGAGCCGAGCACGCTGCTCGAGGGCGTCGTCTACGCTGTGCGCGCCAGCTTTCCAGAGTTCGGCACGGGCACTCTGTCCCTGTTGCGCTCGGCGAAAGACTTCGCTAAACAAGAGCGGGCACTCCTTGTTGCCTTGACCCGCGATCTCGAGGCGACGGGCGACTTCATCGCGATCGTGCTCGACGACTTCCACCATCTTGATGCGAGTCCCGACGCTCTGCGCTTCCTCGATGAACTGATCGCCTATCTGCCTGAGCAGGTCTGCCTGCTCATGGCCTCGCGCACGAAGCCGGCGCTCCCCTCGGCGCAACGTCTGCTGGCGAACCGGCATGCGGCCGCGTTGGGTCACGAGGACCTTAAGTTCACACACGAAGAGGCGCTGGCTCTGCTTGCGCCCGGGGACTCGCCCGAGGCGGCGAAGCGCGTCGAGCCCTTGGTGCAGCGCTGCGACGGCTGGGCCGCTGCGCTCGTGCTGGGCGCGACTGCCGCGACGAAGCGTATCGATCGGGGCGAGGTCATGGAGTACCTTGCTACCGAGGTCCTTGCGCACCTCGAGTCTTCGGCGCAGGACTTCGCTCGGCGCGTCAGCCTGCTCCCTTATTTGACTCGCGGGCTCTGCGATACCTTGCTCGGCCGCGACGACTCCGCTGCCATGCTCGGCCATCTGTCGCGCGCGAACCTGCTCACGCGCCTGCCCGGCGACGGCGAGCCGCAGTACCGCTTCCACGCGCTCGTGCGCGATTTTCTCCAACGTCGCTTCGCCGCTGAGGCGCCCGTCCTGCACCGCGAATCGTTGAAGCGCGCGGCCGCTGTGCTCGAGCCAGCCGGTCTGTGGCAGGACGCCTTCGAGGCTTGCTGCGCTGCCGAGGCCTGGCCAGAGGCGGCCGCGATCCTCGAGCGTCAAGCCGATGCACAGATCGAGGCCGGCAAGTGGCGACTCCTCACCGAAATGCTGAACCGCCTGCCCCCACAGGCCTTCGACGCGCGTCCCGAGCTGGTCGTCCTGCGGGCGCGCGCCGCCAATCAGGCTGGCAAGCCCGACGAAACGCTTCGATTGCTCTCCCCCATGCTCGGTGCCGGCAAGCGCGATGCGCTGATGGCCCGCGTGCTGGCAACTGCGGCGATCGCCATGCGCACCAAGGGCCGTCATGACGGGGCGCTGCTCTGCTTGCAACGCGCTGCGGCCATCGCCGAGGCGTTCCCGAAGCAGCCCGCGCTACGGGGTGAAGTGCTCCATCACCTCGGCATCGCGCACGCCATGCGCCGCGACCTCACGCTCGCCGGCAAGACGCTGCGGCGCGCGCTCGATGCTTCGGAACTGGCGGGCGACGAATCGCGCGCCTGCCGCATCCGCCGAGACCTCGGGAACGTCTGCGGGGAAGAGGGCCGCTACGGCGAAGCCCTTGCCCACTACGGCCTCGCCATCCGCGGCTTTGAGAAAGCGGGCAACCAGGTCGAACTTTCACTCGCGCTGAACAGCCTCGCGGTCGCGTGCTACGCCATGGCCGACTACCAGGTCGCCCGCGAGCTCCTCCAGAGGGCCATCTCCCTCGCCGAGCCGCTGGGGCTATCGCGCAATGCCGCGGCGGCGCGCACGACGCTTGGCGATGTCTCGAAGGCCCTCGGCGATTACCAGGGTGCGGCGGGGGAGTACCGCAAGGGCATCGAACATGCCGGGCGCTGCAACGACATCCGGTTACTCGCCAGCGCCACCGACGGCCTGGCGCAAACTCACATGTTGACCCGCGGGTTCCAGCAAGCCAGCGTGCTTCTCGAGGAGGCGCTATCGCTGGCGCAGAACCAGGGACTGGACTGGCAGCGCGGCCTCTTCCTCATCACCTTGGCCCGGTTGCGCCACACAAACGGCCAGAGCGTCGTGGCGCGAGAGGCGCTCGAGGAGGCCATCGGGCTCCTCAAGGGCGTAACCGCCCCCGTCGAACTTGCACGCGCGCGTCTCCACCTCGCCAACATCCATTTCAGCGAGGAGCGAGAGGAGATGGCCGCAGCGGAACTGGAAGCGCTGGTCGTGGTTGCCCAGGGAATGGGCTCGGGCATGTGCCTCGTGCCTGACCTGGCCGAGATGCCGGCGCTTCTGCGCTTCGCTGTGGACGCTCGTGCCGGCGATGGCCTCTTCGATGCGCTTGCCCGCAAAGTCGAGGAGGCGAGATCGCCGGCGGTGCAGCCGGATCCTGCCGGAAAGGATGAGACGCCTGAACCGGCCTTTCCTGTTATCGCAGCCTCGGGCCTCGGCGATACGAAGGTAACCGTCGGCGGGCAGGATGTGACCAACATGCAGTGGCGCAGCGCCCGTGCCCGGGAACTCTTCTTCTTCCTCGCCTATGCCTCTCGACCGCTTACCAAGGAAGAGATCATCGCCAGCCTCTGGCCCGACGATCCATCGGAGAAGGCGAATACCGCCTTTCGCGCCAATCTCTTCCGCGCCCGCCACGCGCTCTATCCTGAGTGCCTGGAATACAGCGGCGGCCACTATCGGTTTGTGCCCAAGGGACCGTTCCGCTTCGACGTCGCTGAATTCCTCGGCCTCATGGCCCGGGCGGAGCGACTTCCCAAGGGGACGCGAGGCCGCGCCGAACTCCTCGAACAGGCGGCCTCCCTCTACCGGGGGCCGTTCCTGCCAGACTTCTACTCCGAATGGAGCGAGGGGGAACGCCGCCGCCTCGAGTCGGATTACCTCAAAGCACTTGCCTCGCTCGCCGGCTACCACGCGGGCGAGGGCCGCCACGCTCGCGCCGGCGCCCTATATGCGCGCATCCTGGAGTGCGATGTCTCCGACGAGTACGCACTTGCCGGTGCGCTCGAGCAATTCGCTCGCGCCGGCGACCGCGAGGCTGCACAGCGCATCTGGCGCATGGCCCAGCAGGCCTATGAACGCGACCTTGGCGGCGCTGTCCCATCACGCATCCACGCGCTCTATCGCCGCCTGATGCAGACGTCGTCGCCCGCAGCCGTCTGAATCGCCGTTCCTCGTCGCCTTTCTTTCCGCTGGCAACGATTCGCAATGGCGTTGCGCCTCCCGGTAACTGTTCGGTAACACCTCCCTTGGCACTATCAGTGTGGCCACTTGGCCAACTACAGCATGGGAGGTGTGGAGATGGTCCGGAACAAGCTGTCCCTCAAGGTCGTGCTGGCGCTCATGACGCTGCTGGCCCTCGCCGCCGCCGTCGGCGCGGACTTTGCCTACAGCATCGACTAGCAGGGACGAGCCCTCCGGTTGAGCATGCTCAACCGGAGGGCCCTACATCATGCCCAACGAGTCGAGCCCCTCGGCGCGGGGCGGCAACCTGCTTGGCCTTCGCTATACGTGGGCCATCTTCACGGCGCTCTTCGTCCAGGTCTTCGCCGTCGGCGCCGTCGACCATGTGTCGTTCGCTGCCGCGCGCGCCTTGCTCATCGCCGCGTATGTGGCGCTCATCGCGGCGCTTGCCGTCGATGCCCGCCGACCGGCCGTGCTACTTGTGCTGATCGGCGCGACGCTCAACTTTCTGGCGATCGCCGCGAATGGCGGGACGATGCCGTTCGACCCGAGCATCTTTGGCGTCGATCCTGCAACTGTGCCCCACGGCCACGGCTTTCTCACCGCGTCGAAAGACGCCATCGTGGCGCGCGGCGACGCCCACTTGGGCTTCCTTGGCGACACGATGTCTCTGCCGGGGCGCGTGCACCTCGTGTTCAGCATCGGCGATCTGGTCGCGGCGACTGGGCTGTTGGTCATGGCGACCGAGGTCATTCGTGGCCTGACCGCGACGATGCCATCTTCGGCATCCAATAAATCTCCCGCGATGGTGACACCCACAATCGAGTAGAAGGGCGGCCCCAGCCCAGTGACACCTGAAGAGACGAGTCCGGAAGCCAAGCAGTCTGGGCCGAGGCGCATCCGCTGGACCGCCCGGCCCGTGGGCACATCGCTGAGCAGCCAGCAGCGCGCGCCGCTCTCTGGGGAGTACGAGTCGGAGACACGCGAGCCGAGCGAACTCGCGCGCCAGGTCGCGGCGAAGGTGCGCGAGGCGCTCCGCAATCGCCCTAATCTCCGCGGTCGACGCCTCGAGGTTGATGTCGAGGCGGTTGACGATCAGCCCGGGTCCATCATGTTCAAAATCGAGGTGATGGGGTAGGGCGCGAAGATTGTTGTGCCTGCTCCCCACAACTTAGGTAGCGATGGTGAAGCCCGTGAACCTCGTGCTCGCGCCTGCTTTCTGGTCTCCACTGAAGTAACCGCTTATCGCGGAAACTCCGCCGCCCGTCGTGATGTCCGTCAGGGTGAATGACCCTACCACCGTGTCATTGACCAAGAAAGTCGCTGCCTGCCCGCGGATGGTGAGCGAGAGCTTGTTCGAGGCGCCCGCCGCGGTGTTGATCTGTGACGATAAGACAGCTGCGATTGAGCGCGCGGCGCTTGCGCCTGTGGGCCGATACCGGAAGTACCAAGCCCCGTCGCTCTTGACGACGAGTGCGTAGTAGTCGGCCGCCGATTGTCGAAAGAAGAAACCATAGTCCCAGGCTCCCTCATTGCTCCCGTAAGGATTCGCGAATGTAGCGGTAATCGTGGCGTCGCTCACCAACACGCCTGAAGAGTACGTCGAGATGGCGCCCAGGGACGGATCGATGGACAAAGTCCCCGAGATGGGGCCATAAATAACGACCGGGTTCGTTGGCGTTGGGACAGGCGCAGTCGTCGGCGTGGGAGTAGGCCGAGGCGTTGGTGTCGCTGTCGGTGTTGGCGTTGCTGTGGCCGCTTGCGTCGGCGATGCAGTCGGCGAGGGTATCAGGGTCGGCGTGGCAGTTTGCGTCGCGGTGGGCGCTAGCGCGGGCACCGGTGTTGGCGTCGGTGCGGTAGTCGGTCGAGGCGTTGCGGCTGGACTTGGCGCGGGTGAAGCGGTGGGCGCAGGAAAGGCTGTCGCGAGGGCCTGAGAGAAGACCTCGGAAATAGCCTTGGCATCGGGCGTTGGTCTCGGCGATGGCATCGCCGAAGGGGGAGACGTGGCGGCCGTGGGGTTAGTCGCTCTCGTGGGGTTGATGGCCGTCGTGGAGCCAGTGGCCGCCGTTGGCGTGGCGAGCGCGGTCTTGACGGCTGACTGAACCGTCGACCCGATGTCCGGTGCGTCGCCTCTGCCCGAGCCGGAACAGGCTGCGGTGGAAAGTACTGCCGCAAGCAATGCTAAGAGCGCGAATCGGGCCATCGGTACTCCTCCTCGTCTCGAGTTAGCGCACTAGGCCGCGCGACAGGTGGTAGTCATTTCCTGCGCCCGCGAGGAGTTCTCCCCCGGGAGTGTGTAACTCACCGATACACGCACCGTCTCGGTCTCGTTATTCACATACAGACTTCCCCAGACGATTTGGTTCGTCCACGTCGTCGTTGCAGGATCGCTCGCCCGTCTCGTGAAGGTGAAGCCCTCCGCGTTGCGGGGGTTCTCTTGCCACGACGACGTATGCGAAAAACTACCGTTGGGAGCAGTGTACACGTGCACATATTGGGGAAAGAGGACAACCGAGATGACCGTCCCCGAGGGACCAGTTGCGGATCCTGTTGCCGTGACGCGGAACTGCCACAAGTTGTTCGAGCCGGCGAGGTTGCGGCTGATGAGTGAGCCTGTGCAGGTGATACTGGTGATGCTCGCGGCGCCTTGCGCGCTCTGCTGCGGAGCAGCGCTCACTATCAGGGTCGCCGTTGCCACTTTCCCGGACACGTCTGTCGCCGTAACAACATAGATTCCGGCGGCCTGGAATGCTGGAACAGTGATGGAGGTCGTAAAACCTCCGGTCGACCCGACGGAGGGGTAGGCTAATGGGATTCCTGCCAGGGTGACCGTGCCCAAGGCGAATGGCGTGAAGCCCTGTCCGAATACGGTGACCTGACCGCCCGCGGCGACCGATGATGGGCTCACAGTCAGCGAGGCTGGGCTGGAGACAGGCGGTGGGGGAGGAGGTGGGGCGAGCGTCACAGGTGGCGCTGGCACTGGCGTGACGGTCGGAGTCCGCGTAGGGATTGGCGTTGGAGTCCGCGTTGGCGTGGGTGTTGGCGTCGGCGCTGAGTTGACGAAGATCGATACATCCTGACACACGCTGTTTGCACTCAGATCGATAGCGCAAACCGAGAAGTTATACGATCGCCCCCCTGTTGCCGTTGCTGGTGTGCCCGTAAGCTGTCCGTCCTTTCCGAGCGCCATACCCAGCGGCGGGAAGCCTCCGCCGGTGCCTAATTGGAAGTGGTAGGGCGGGTTGCCTCCGCTGGGATTACCAGCAACCGTTCCTGGCGGAGGGCATGGCGTCGTGAAGTCCAGCGTTGGCGGGTCACAGAAGGAGAATCGTTGACCGTTTGGTAGATATTCTTTACCCGCATCTGCGGGAGGCGGCGCTTTGGCCGCGAACCGCAGTGGGCCGCCCGCGGACGGGGGATTCGGCTGGGCGTTAGGGTTCTGGCCGAGGTCTACACGCGGACTCCCCTGGTCCTCTATCTTCTGGGGGGCACAGGCTTTGGCTGCTTGAAGCCTTCCCGCGGCAAGTGCGTGCCCCATGCTGTCAACCATGTAGGCAACCGCAAGGGCATCTCGTAAGGGTGCCGGGTCCAAGAGGGCGCTTCTAGCGACAAACGTCCAGTCCGTGCTATCCGGACTTTTGTCGCCACGGATGATGATCGAAGGTTCTGCGTTGAACCCGAAGAACTCCCAATCGGACTGGATGTCCGTAGCGGTGAACCGGCCTCCGGGATCCGTACCGGCGGCAACGAACACAAGGGCATCGGTGGGGCCGGACGCCGACCCCTTGACAGTGAGTTGGTAGGAGCGGCGATCCCCTTCAACTCTCACTGTTTCGCAGTTCACAGATGTGATTTTCACTCGCTGGGGGGCTGTGCATGTAACCTCTGTCCGCGCGCGAGGCAATCCAAAGGCGACTTGCGAAAGTATGGACTCGGCAATGATTCCAACTTTGAACGTCCTGATAGTACTGTCCAGGCTGAAATCGACAAACGTATGCCAGTCGGTAGAAGTGGAGTCATCGGGTTCGCGGACGGTCGGCACCTTTGAAGTTCCTGAAGTCCCATGCCACGCGTCGAAGATCATCTGGTCTGATGAAAGCGGGAAAGGTTTCCCGGCTGCTGGTCCCGCGTCCGCGCTCCAGGTCAACGCGATGGAGCCGCCGACGGGAACACGCGCCTTCCCCTTGATCTCGAGGTGAAAGTTGTTCCGGCCCTCATCATCGGCAGTCGAAGAACAGGTTGCAGTAATTTGCACGCCACAGTCCAAGGTAAAGGATGGCAGTGTCAATGCGTCTTTGCTTACCTTGCCCTGCTTGTCCGGCGCCTCGTATTGGAATGGAGAATAATCGCTGACCCGCGGCGTCAAAGGCTGACCCGCCGATGTCAGCATTTCCACGGTTGCGACGTGAGTGCCGCTTGCGATACCCGTGACTCTGATCGATTTCTGCGGGGTGCGCTTGATCGGACTGCCATCGAAGTAGTACTGGTAGGTGGCTCCCTTCGGGGCATTGTCCGTCGAAATGGCGATGACCACCTGGGTGGTACGGAGGGTCGCGCTGTTCGGTGGGCTGGTGATGGTGAGGGATGGCGTCTTATCCGCAGCCAACACTGGGGTGACGCTGGTCACGAGAACGGTGGCGATCAGCGCGAACAGGCAGAGCCGGAAGAGGACGGAACCGGTTTTCACCCATCCCCCAGGATGCCAGAATCGAGGAGCCAGTAACCAAGCAGGTGGGTGCGGCGGGTCTTGGCGAAGACGCGTCAATAGTCCCACTCGGGGCTATCGTACACAGCGAGTCAACGAATGAAAAGATGAGACGTCACAGCGAATCAGGATGTCAGCCCTGCGACCGGCCGTTCCTAGCCCCCGCCGCCGCCCGTTACGCGCCCCGCGCTCGGTTTCGTCATGGCCATCGGGTCGAGGATGCGCTTGATCTCCGCCGGGGACAGGTCCGTCTCCGCGCGCGCGATCTCCGCGATGGTCTTCCCTGTCTTCGCGGCCTTCTTGGCGATGGCCGCCGCCTTGTCGTAGCCGACCACCGGCGCGAGAGCCGTCGCCAGCATGAGGCCACGCTCCACGGAGCGCGGCCCCTGCTCGGTCGCCACGATGCCCTGCACGCACTGCTCGGCGAAGTTGGCCGTCGCCGTCGAGAGCAGTTCGATGGACTGCAGGAGGTTGTGCGCGACGACCGGCATCATCATGTTCAACTCGAAGAAGCCCCACTGACCACCGACGGTGACGGCGGCATCGTTGCCGATCACCTGCGCGCACACCTGGATCACCGACTCGGGGATGACCGGGTTGACCTTACCCGGCATGATGCTGCTGCCGGGCTGCACTTCGGGCAGCGCTAACTCGCCGAGACCGGCGCGCGGCCCGGAGCCCAGCCAGCGCAGGTCGTTGGCGATCTTGAGCAGGCTCACGGCGACCGTCCGCAGGCACCCGCTCGCCTGCACGCAGCCGTCGAGGGTGCTCTGCGCCTGGAAGTGGCTATCCGTCTCGCGGACGGTGACCTTCAGCGACTTGGACAACTTCGTGCAGACACGCGACCCGAACTCCGGGTGCGTGTTCACGCCGCTGCCGACTGCCGTTCCGCCGAGCGCCACCTCGGACAGTTCGTCCTGCGCGACCTTGAGGCGACGAATCGCCCGCGCCATCTGGCCCACGTAGCCGCTGAACTCCTTGCCCAGCGTCACCGGCGTGGCGTCCTGCAGATGCGTGCGTCCTGTCTTGACGATGCCCTTGAACTCTTTGCTCTTCGCCTCGAGAGCCTTTTGCAGCGTCGCAATCGCCGGGACGAGGCGGCTGTTGATTTCCAGCAGCGTGGAGAGGTGGATGGCCGTCGGGATCACGTCGTTCGAGGACTGCCCAAGGTTCACGTGGTCGTTGGGATGCACCGCCTTCGAGCCGCGCGGCTGTCCGAGGTGTTCGCTCGCCCGGTTGGCGATCACCTCGTTGGCGTTCATGTTCGTCGACGTGCCGGAGCCCGTCTGGTAGATGTCCACGACGAAGTGGTCGTCGAACTTGCCGTCGGCGACTTCTTGCGCGGCCTTCACGATGGCGCCGGCGATGCGGGCGTCGAGCAGGCCGAGTTCCTGGTTGGTCAGCGCCGCGTTCAACTTGATGAGGGCCAGCGCACGGATGAACGAGCGAGGGAAGCGCAGGCTGCTGATCGGGAAGTTGAGCACCGCGCGCTGCGTGGAGGCGCCGTAGTAGGCATGCTCGGGAACCTCCATCGGGCCCATGCTGTCCCGCTCGATGCGCACGCCCTTTTTCGTGGTCACAGAGATGCCCTCCAGGGCCACCCTTCCCGATAGGGAAGGGAAATTGTTGAGATTTGCAGCGCCCAACAGTATAGCGCAGGGCAGCGTCACCGCTGACAGGCGGCTGGGCTCGCGCTACATTCGGAGCCCGATGTCGAACGTAGCCGTATAGCCGTTCGCCGTTTTCGCTGGCGCGAGGAGCAGTTGGCTGCCGCCGTCCCGGAATATCCCGTCGCTGCTATTGCGCAGGCGGCCCTGGCCCTTCGACGAGTATGGCGCCTGCGCGTGCACCTGGTCCGTGATCGAGTCGTCAAAGTACAACTGCGAGGTGAACGAATAGCCGCTCGTCGTGCGAATCTTGAAATGTATGTGTACCGCGCGACCCTGGTACCACCCTGGATAGATCGTGGTGAACGATGCGTTGCCATTCGCGTCGGTCGCCTGATAGCCGCGCAGGAACTTCTTGCCTTTGGTGTTGAACGACGGGTCGGTGGCGTCCGAGTAGACGCCTAGCGCATCGCAGTGCCATACGTCCATAGTCGCGCCTGCGAGTGCCGTGCAGGCCGCACCAGTCAACTTAGCGACACGGAATAGCAGGTTGAGCGGCACGCCATCCTTGACGCTGCCGCCGGATGGATCTGACCGGATGTCCGACCGATTGAGTTTCTCGTCGACGAAGTAGGGCCACTCCGTCTGCTGCGGCCGCACGACGCACGCCGGTGTCGGCACCTGCGATGAGGCGGTTGGCGACGGCGAGGGGGACGAGGTCGACGCTACGGTAGGAGCGATGGTGGTCGCGGTAGCCGTCCTTGGGGCGCTCGTCGCGGTGCTCGACGACTTGCCGGTGCATGCTGCCAGCATCCACGCGGCGGCGACTGCCAATCCTCTGCCTACGAATGCCCTCCGGTTCACTCGTCGCTCGAACCAGTCCATGAACTTCCTCCCTTCCCCCCCAGGTCAGGCTGGCCGCGCCGCGAGCAGGATCTCCACGTTGACAGTGTCTTCGACGGACACGATGCCAGAGACGTTGGGCGGTGAGTATCCGAAGTCCGACCACTTGAACGACGTGCGTCCGAGCAGGTTGAGCACGTTGCCATCGAGCCGCGCTTCGCCAGTGAGTGTTAGCGGAACATCCCTGCCATTGATGTGCAGCGTGCCCGAAACCGTGCCCGGAACCGTGTCGCCGCGCGCGAAGCCGTCGGGCATCTCGGGTGGCGTCGTCACGGTAAAGGTGGCGATGTGGTCGTTGCGGAAGATGCCCGTGCGGATAGTACGGTCCCGCCGTGGCTCGTCGCTGCTCAGGGTCCAGAGATCGAACGTGATTACGGACTGACCCTGCGGCCGGATCGTGCCGGTGAGCGACGTCGTGGATTCCACGGCAGTGCTCGTAACCAGACCTGGTGAGAGTTTTTCTTTGACCGAGAAAGTCGCCTTCGAGCCTGTGCCGATGGTGTAAGCCGCTGCTACGCCGCCCGCCGGGGCCGCTGTCGCCGTGGCTGTTGCGGGCGAGGCGGTTGGTTGGCCCGTGGTGGCCGCAGTTGGTGAAGCGACAATAGTCGCGGTCGGCACAGGCGTCGCGGTTGCGCTTACATCTGCCGGCTTCGAGAGTTGGGGCGGCAGCACGAGGTGTTCCGACTGCTCGTCGCCATGGCCTGCGAGCGCGATGCCGACGGCGAGGGCGGGTACGAGCGCGGCGACACCTGCCCACCAGCGCAGGAAGGGCTGCGCATAGAGCAGCGGCGTTAGCACCATCGTGATGCCCAGCACGATCGCAGCCAGCGGCGTCATAAACGAGACGGTACGGTCGAAGCGAGTGCCCACGATCACGACGACGATGACCGCGAGCGCGAAAGCCGCCGCTGTCGCTGAGATGAAGACACGCAACCGCGCCGGCTTGCCGCTTGATACGCCCCAAAGAATGCCTGATGCCGCGCCTGCGAGCAGCGCTGCGATCGTCACAGTCGCCGTGTTGAACAGAATGTCGCTGGGCGAGTGCAGCGGCAGCGACACCGCGGAGGCGACGAGCGCGCCTACCGCTCCTGCGATCAGACCCACGCCCAGGCCGCGCAGCACCGGGCGGTCTGGTGGACTCGGCATCGATGCTCCCTTATGAAGCGCGCCGAGCGGCAGCGCTGCTTGCCTATTCTACGTTCCGTGTCGGTATGTTGGCCCTATGCGGGCTAGGTTGCTTCGGCGAGCGATTGCGCTATGTCCATTGGAACGATGCTTGCGTTGTTCAGATAGTCCGGTAGCGGCCCTAGGTGTCGCGGCTGTAACTCCAGCCTCACGAGTTGTCGCGGCGTCGCCTTGTGCAGCGCGAGCAGGGGCGTTTTCGGGAAGCGTTCGTGCAGATAGCGTAGGTTCTCGATCTCTACGACGCGTGGCTTCGCATCCAACCCGCAGCATACGTGTGCCTCGATTGGCAGCGATCGACGCTGGGCCGCCTCAATCGTGAGCAGCGTGTGGTTCAACGTGCCGAGGCCCGGACGTAGTACGACCACGAGCGAAGCCTTCAGCGCGGTAGCGAAGTCGCCAAAGTCGTAGCCGTCGGCGATGGGTACGAGGAGGCCGCCTGACCCCTCGACGATAGTCACGTCGAACTTGGCTGCAATCGCTTTGCAGCGTTTCACTAGATCGCCGGACGTGACCTTCTGCCCTGCTCGCCTCGCGGCAATGGACGGAGCCAGCGGCTCGGCGAACGACGCCAGCGTGTACGTCGCGACACCCTTGGCGAGCGCCCGGTACTGCGCCTCGTCGCCGTCGACGAGCGGCTCCGCCCCGGCCTGGATTGCCTTGACCAGCGCGACTCGCTCTCGTGAGGCGATTGTCTTCGCCAGCCACGCCGCGACGATGGTCTTGCCAACACCTGTATCAGTGCCGGTGACGAGTAGGACTCTACCCACGGCTTGCATCCCGCACCGACGCCAGCGCCTGTCCGACGTCGGTCTCGTCATGCGAGGCCATCAGGTTGAAGCGGATGCGCGACGTCCCCGGCGGCACGGTTGGGGGCCTGATGGCCCGCGCAAGCACGCCCGCCGCCTTGAGCCGCTGCTCCATGGCGACCGCCACGTTCGCCTCGCCGAGGACCAGCGGCACGATTGGCGTCTCCGAGCGGCTTGGCGGATATCCTAGCGCGACGAACCCCTCGCGCAGCCGCTTCGAAAGGGCGATCACCTTCTCCCGTCGCCACGGCTCCCTCTCGACGATGTCTAGGGCGGCCAGTGCAGCGCCAGCACTCCCGGCGGGCAGCGCGGTGTTGAAGATGAACGTGCGGCAGCGGTTGCGCAGGAAGTCCACGATCGTCGCGTCGGCGGCGACGAATCCGCCAGCCGAGCCCAGCGCCTTCGACAGCGTTCCCATGATCACCGTCGGCGTCCCCTCGATACCGAAGTGGCTGAGCGCGCCGCCGCCGTCCGGGCCGAGCACCCCCGTCGCGTGCGCCTCGTCGAGCACCAGCAGCGCGTCGAAGCGCTTCGCTTTATCGACCAACTCCCGCACCAGCGCGATGTCGCCGTCCATGCTGAACACGGACTCGGAGACGATCAGCCGCCGCTTGGCCTTGGTCTGCTGGAGGAGCCCCTCGAGCGCCTGCATATCACAGTGCGGATAGATGACGGTCGTCGCGCGCGACAGGCGGCAGCCATCGATGATGGAGGCGTGGTTGAGGCTGTCGCTGAATACTGCATCGTCCGGATCTGCCAGCGCTGAGATGAGGCCAACGTTGGCGAGATAGCCCGAACTGAACAGCAGGCAGGCCTCCGTTCGCTTCAGCCTTGCCAGCCTTGCCTCGAGCGCATCGTGCAGCGGCGTCGATCCGCACAGCAATCGCGATGCCGATGCGCTTGCCCCGTAGCGCCGAGTCGCCTCTGCGGACGCCTCGATGACGCGCGGGTCGGTGCTCAGGCCGAGGTAGTTGTTCGACGTGAAGTGGACATAGCGCTTCCCGCCGAGCGTGACGTGCGGCTCCGGCCCCGTCTCGGGCGTGATGATAGACCGCGTGAGCGTCTGCCGCTCGAGATCGCGGAGTTCGGCCGCGAGCGAGTCAGCCCACGGCCGGGGCAGTTCGGACCGCGCGTCCGATGCCATAGGCAACCGCCGACACGAGCATTTCCAGTTCACCGTCGCCCATGCAGAAGGGCGGCATCAGCACGATCACATCGCCGAGGGGGCGCACGAAGACGCCCTTGTCCCG
>JACQEE010000129.1 GCA_016200725.1 Chloroflexota bacterium | reverse complement strand
GATTACAGGGATTGAAATTATCGTATTCAAAGTAGCGGACTTGAACCGGGCGTGTGAGTTTTACGAGAAGTCACTGGGCTTGAAGGCAGCAGAGATGCGTGCGCCACTTGACCTCGTCCGCCAGGTTGCCAAGACCGGCCAGTTGCCGGTGGTGAACTTCGCTGCGGGGGGCATCGCCACGCCCGCCGACGCCGCGCTGATGATGCAACTCGGCTCCGACGGCGTCTTCGTCGGCAGCGGCATCTTCAAGTCCAACGACCCGGCGCCTCGCGCGAAGGCGATCGTCGAGGCGACGACCCACTTCCGCGACCCCAAGATACTCGCAGAGATCTCCGCCGGCCTGGGCCAGCCGATGGCGGGCCTGGATGTGCGCAGCATGAAGCCGGAGGAACTGCTCGCCACGAGAGGCTGGTGATGGGAGTGGCGATGATCGGCGTGCTCGCCCTGCAGGGCGACTTCGCGGAGCACGAGGCCGCGTTACGACGTCTCGGCGTGAACGTGCGCGAGGTGCGCCTTCCGCGCGACCTCGAGGGTCTCGCCGGCCTCATCATCCCCGGCGGCGAGAGCACGACGTTCACGCTGCTGATCGACCGCTTCGGTCTGCGCGAGCCGCTCAAGGCCTACGCGGCGACGGGTGCGGCCATCTGGGGCACGTGCGCCGGGCTGATCGTCCTCGCAGCGAAGGTCGAAGGACGCAAAGAACCGATCATCGGCGGGCTCAACGTCGAAGTGCAGCGCAACGCCTACGGGCGACAGGCCGACTCGTTCGAGGCCGACATCGCGACGCCAGCGTTGGGCGTGAAGCCCTACCATGCGATTTTCATACGTGCGCCGCGCATCGCGGCCACCGGCAAAGGCGTCGAGGTGCTCGCGCGGCTGGCGGATGGTACCGCGGTCGCGGTGCGGCAAGGTAATCTGCTCGGGTCTTCGTTTCACCCTGAATTGACCAGCGACGACCGGTTCCACGGCTACTTTCTCAATATGGCAAAGGAGCGGAGCAAGACCACTCGTGTTGCGGCCAGGTAATCCACTCGATATCGCCAGCATGGTGCTGCTGCAGGCGCGGGCGTGCCGGAACCAGGCGCGGAGCCGCGCTGTCCTCGCCGCCGCGCCATCGTCGGTGCTGCCGTACGGGGCCGTGCTCAGCGGCCCGATGCGTCGCCGCGACCGGCGTGTTCTCGTCCACGCGAAACGTGGCCTGGTGCGCAGCGTGGTGGTCGCGCAGCCGCGTTTAGGTCGCGGTGCCTGGGAGGTATCATCGCTGCACGCGGCTACGGGCGATAACGACGCCCTCTTCGAGGCGCTCGATGGCGTCGCGTCGGCGCTGCACGGCACGGGCGCGCAGAAGGTATTCCTGCGCCTGCCCGCCGATAGCCGCCTCGTGCACCTGGCCGGGGAGGCGCAGTTCGCCCCGTACGTTGCCGAGGAACTCTACGCGCGCTGGCCGGGGGCCGTGCTGCCTGCGCCGCTGCCCGCAGGCATATTGCGCCCTGCCGGCGAGGCGGATGCGCACGCGCTGTACGGCCTGTACCAGTCCGTGGTGCCCGCGCCCGCTCGCGAGGTCGAGGGGATGACCTTCAGCCAGTGGCAGGAGAGCCTGGACATGCCGCGGGGCTGGCGCTGCGCGCAGTCGCTCGCCGTGATCCGCGAAGGCGCCGCGGTCGGCTGGGCGACGCTGGCGAAGAGCAACTCGCGGGGTATGCTCGACCTGCTCGTGCAGCGCGCCGCGGTCGAGGCGAGCGAATCGCTCATCGCGTCGGCCATTGCCCCCGCTGCGACGAGTCGCCTGCTGTGCCTGCTGCCCGCCTATCAGCAATATCTGTCACGGGCGCTCTGCGCGCAAGGCTTTGAGAAAGCGGGCGAGTTCGTGGTGCTCGCGAGGCACGTGGCCAGCCGGGTGCGCCTCGCGAAGCCGGTGCCCGCGGGAGTTGTTGCCGAGTGACAACAGATCACAGACCGGAAGGAAAAACCCTGCTGCCGCAACGTACGATTACCGACAATCTCGACGTGCTCATGGAGGCGCTGCCGCTGCGCATCGCCGAGCCGCTGCGGAATCGGGAGAATGCCAGGGCGTTGCTGGAGATCGTGCTCGACCTCGGACGTCTCCCGACGGCCCGCTTCCTCGAAGAGGAGGTCGTGCTGAGCGAGTTCGAGGTGACGCGCGACGACCTCGCCTATGTGACCGCGCGCATCGGGACGTTTGGCGAGGACAACCGGGCGGGCATCGCCCGCACGCTGCACCGCATCTCGGCCATTCGCAACCGCAAGGGCGACATCATCGGCCTGACGTGCCGCGTGGGTCGCGCCGTCTACGGGACGATCCGCGTCATCGACGACTTGGTCAAGGCCGACAAGAGCATCCTGCTGCTCGGCAGGCCGGGCGTCGGTAAGACGACGATGCTGCGCGAACTGGCTCGCGTGCTCGCCGACGACTACAAGAAACGCGTCGTCGTGGTAGACACGTCGAACGAGATCGCGGGCGACGGCGATATCCCGCACCCGGGCATCGGCAAAGCGCGCCGCATGCAGGTGGCGACGCCGGAACTGCAGCACGAGGTGATGATTGAGGCAGTGGAGAACCACATGCCGCAGGTCATCATCATCGACGAGATCGGGCGCGAGGCGGAGACCGCTGCTGCGCGCACCATCGCCGAGCGCGGCGTGCAATTGATCGCCACGGCGCACGGCAACACCCTCGATAACTTGATCATGAACCCCCTGCTGGCCGATCTCATCGGCGGCATCCAGTCGGTGACGCTGGGCGACGAAGAGGCCCGTCGGCGCGGCACGCAGAAGAGCATCCTCGAGCGCAAGCAGCCGCCGACCTTCGACTCCGCGGCCGCCATTGAAAGAACTCAGCGTGCCCACGCTGGGCCTCGATCCGCAGCGGGACAAGGCGGGGCCGCGCGTGCGCGTCCTGCCCTTCGGCGTGAACCGCGGCCGTGCCGAGCAGATCGTGCGCACATCGGCGCTGCCCGTCGAACTGGTTAACGATGCGAGGAACGCCGACGCGATCATGACGACCAAAGCGCATTACCGGAACCGGCCGAAGGCCATCCGCGACGCGGAGATGGCCTCGATCCCGGTGTACGTGCTGCGCAAGAACTCGCTGCCGCAGATCGAGCAGTGCCTGCTGACGATCCTAGAGAGCCGCCGCCCCGAGCGGCCGCAGAACGCGGCCCTGCAGGAGACGGAGAAGGCCATCGATCGCGTGGTGAACGGCCACGAGAACACGGTGGAACTCGCGCCGCAGACCTCCTACATCCGGCGCCTCCAGCACCAGATGGCGGAGGAGCACCAGGTGGTGTCTCGCTCATCGGGGCGGGAGCCGTTCCGAAGAGTGCGTCTGTTCAGGGCCTAGGCGCGCCGGGCCGATGAGCAACCCGTCACCACCTGAGCAGTTGTCCGAAAGGCTGGCGGCAGCGGCCACGTCTGCGGGCTTGGAACTCGTCGCTGCTGCACCCGGACGCGTCGAGGGCGAGGTCGAGTCCATCCGCGCGAAGTGGCTGCTCGGCAAGCGCACGGTGCGCTACCGGATGGCCTGTACGCTCGACGAGAATACGCGCACGGCTACGTTTCGGGAGTCGCTTGTCGAACGGACGAGTGGCATCGCGCCGCCGACATTTTCCTTTCAGAAGACTTCGCAGAAGCGGACGCGCGTGCAGGTCGAGCGGCGGGATGTGTCGGTTGGCGGCGGCGGCGTGGTCTCGTTTGGCGCCCTGCGCCAGCGATTCGAGCAGATCGTAAGAGAAGCAGGTTGGCGCTTCGAGTTGCAGGCTAGGCGGCTGCCCTGAGCGCTCCCGTGCAGATTCGCTAGAACGCTTGCCCGGCCCACCTTCGCCATATTGCCGTCGCGGGCTTGTTCCTGATCGAGCCGCCCTTGTCGTACGACGCATCACCCGGGTTCACTGTGCTGTTGAAATCGTCGCGCCACCAGAAGGCCCAGGAAAAGATACCGGCGACCCACGGCTTGTTGGACATCACCTGGAAGAAGGCCTCGGTCTCTTTTGCCTGAGTCAGCAGGTCCAGCCCGATCTCCGGGTGCGGCTGAGACCACTCGAACCACTCGTGGTACGGCGGCGTTCTGCTCATGAACGTCGTGATGAACAACACCGGCCTGTTCCATCTCCGCGCTGCCGGCTCAACCACCTCGTTGCTGAACCGCTCGAACGCAGCCTTGATTTCGGCGATGGAAGGCTGCGCCGCGTCCGAGATCCTGCTTGCAGGATAGAAGGTGATGTAGTCCAGGTCCGCCCATGGAAACGCATTGCGCCCGCTGCTCGCATCATACGTCGGGATGATGTAGGTCAATTTGCCGCCGTACACCTGCCGCACTCGGGCAATGAGTTGCCTCCAGCGGGGCGCGTTTTCTTCAAGATCGGCGGAACGTTCATGCGAGGTCATGGTTATGACCTCGATGCCCAGCCTCTGAGCGATCGCGGCCTGTTTGAGGACGAAGGCGGAGTACTGCTCGAACCATGCGTCCCAGTACGTCCGCGCCGCGGCGTCTCCTTGCGCAAGCCTGTCCGCCCATTGGTCCAAGGTTGCTTCGGCCCGGGCTGCGATGTCCAGGTTTGCCGCCCCAAACGGGTCTTTGGCTGGATCGAGTAGGCCGTCGTAGATCGCCGACACCTTCAGGACGAACTTCAGGTTGCGCGCCCGCGCCGCCGCGACCATCCGCGTCAACTCGTCCTCGGTGGCCGTACGGTGCTGGTAGGGGGACGGCTGCGGCGGGACATCGCCGATCACGGGCGGCTCGATCGAGAGATAGGTACCCTGCTGGTCGTAAGCGAACCAGCCCCCACCGGCCTCCGAGACGGCCTGCACCGTGGAGTTGAGGTAGGCGTTCACATAGGCGCTGGAAAAGTAGTCCGCGACGACGTGTCCCACCATGAAATCCGGCCTGAGTTGCGGTGACTGCTGCCATTCCGGGCCGGCGAAAATCTGGCGATAGTCCGCCGGCAGCGTATAACGTACGCCTGAGGGCGTAGGCAGGCTGGATGTGGGTGGCAGCGCGCCCTGGCTCCCACCCTGCGGTGTGCCTCCGGGGAACGGCGTTCCCGTGCCGGGCGGAGAGGTGAACCCTTGGCACGGCTGCCCCGGACTCGCGAAGACTGGCGTGCCGGTGCCCGGGCAGAGGAACGGTGTGCCTCCAGGGGATGCGGTACCAGAGCCGGGGAATGGCGTTCCCGTGCCGGGCGGAGAGGTGAATCCTGGGCACGGCGACCCAGGGCTGCCGAATACCGGCGTGCCCGTGCCCGGACACAAGAACGGTGTGCCAAAGCCTTGGAACGGCGTCCCGGAGTTGAAGAACGGGTTCGGCGTAGGTGTAAGGAAAGGCGCTCGCGGCGTTGGAGTCGGGATAGGTCTGGGGGTGGGAGTCGGAACGAGCGGCGGCAGAGAGACTGTTGGGGAGAGTGCGGCTGCTGTCGCGGTCGTAGGGGCGCCAGTGGGCGTATTGGTTGGCACGGGCAGCGCGGTGGCGGTGGCGACCGATGTGGGCGCAGACGTCGATGTAAGGAAAGAGGGAACACTCGTCGCCGTGGCTGGTGTGATCGAGGGTACGAGCGTAGTGGCTGTAGAGTTAGGGGGTGGCCCGCCAGCACTGCTGCATGCGGCCAGGATCAACGCCAACGCGGCAGCGATCACGGCGAGCACGCGACTGAGCAAGCGATGGTTTGCCGTATTGATAGGGGCACTCGTGGTCTAAGCGCGGGGTGTTTTCAGTATAGCAAGGGTGACACTGTCGCCCTCGACTGCTCAGGGTGACAGTGTCCTCTCACACGGCCTCGTATAATTGCCTCACTATGTCATCACCAAGCGCGGTTCGCTCGTGAGCCTCTTCCTGTCCTTCGAAGGCGGGGAAGGCGCGGGAAAGACGACCCAGGTGGCCTTGCTCGCCAAGCGATTGCAGCAAGAGGGCTACGACGTCGTGCCCGTGCGCGAGCCGGGCGGGACGCGGCTGGGCGAGGAGGTGCGGCGCTGGGTGAAGGGCGTTGCCATCTCCCCCAACACGGAACTGCTGCTCTTCGCCGCCGCGCGCGCCGAACTCGTCGCGCAGGTCATCAAGCCCAGCCTCGACGAGGGCAAGGTCGTCATCGCCGACCGCTATGCCGATTCGACGGTCGCCTACCAGGGCCACGGACGCAGGTTGCCCATCGAGATGGTCAAGGCCGTGAACGCGGTGGCTACCGGCGGGCTGATGCCGAAACTGACGCTGCTGCTCGACCAGACGGCGGAAGAAGGGCTGGATCGCGTAAGCAAGACGCCGCAACTCGGCTTTGCCGACGCAGGCAAGGCGAAGCGCATGGACGACGCCGAGCAGTCGAAGTTCGAGCAGGAGAACATCGCTTTCCACCGTCGCGTCCGCAGCGGCTATCTGAAGATGGCCGGCGAAGAGCCCCAGCGCATTCTGGTGGTCGACGCGACGCGTCCGGTCGAGGAAATCGCCAGGGCGATTTGGCTGCGAGTCGAGATGCTCCTGCGCCTGTCAGAGCACGGCTCGACGATACGGTAAGCGCCTACCGCCTCGGCTTCAGCCCCGCTAACTGGTAAATCTCGCTCACGGCGAGGCGTTCGTCGTCTCAGTAGAACAGCGCGTCTTGCACGAGACGGTAGTCGGTGGGATGCAGCGCGCGGTCCTCGATAGCCGTCGAGCCGTTGAGGCGGTCGAAGATGGCCACGAGCCGTCGCCAGACAGTGGCCGTTCGTGGTGAGCCGATAGCCTGCTCTGAGGCTTCGCGAAGGGAACCACGAACGGGTGTGGGCGCGGGGATGCGGAGCGTGGCCATGCCCCATGATAAGCGTGGCCCTCTCGCAGGGTCAAACCGTCTTCGGGCGTTGTCGCTCCCGATGCACAGGGCTACAATCGCGCAAACCGACTACTCGATGGCAGGAGGCGCGTCATGCAGGTGAAAGGTCACGTGGCGATGGTCACGGGCGGCGGCAGCGGCCTCGGCCGCGCCTGCGCGCTGATGCTGGCGCAGGAAGGCGCGAACGTCGTCATCGCCGACATCAACCCGGAGGCGGGGCCCAAGGTGGTCGCCGAGGTGAAGAAGTTGGGGCGCGACGCCTTCTCCCTGCCGACGGACTCCTGCAACAAGGCGCAGGTTTGCAAGATCGTGCAGGAAGGCGTGAAGAAGTTCGGCAAGATCGACATCCTCGTGAACAACGCGGGCATCGGCGGCGGCGGGCAGATCCGCGAGATGCAGGAGGACATCTGGGACCGCATCATCGCCGTCCACCTCAAGAGCATGATGCTCTGCTCGCAGGCCTGCGTCGAGAGCATGATTCCTCAGAAGTGGGGACGCATCGTGAACATCATCTCGCGCGCCGCCTTCCGTGGCCGCGCCGGCGTCGGGCCCTACTCCGCGGCGAAGGGCGGCATGCTGGCCTACTCGCGAGTGCTCGCGCAGGAAGTCTCGCAGTGGGGCATCACCGTGAACAACGTCGCCCCCGGCACCGCCCTCACGCCCATGGTCGCCTCCGCCTTCAAGACCGCGGAGACGCAGTATAACGAGGCGAAAACGTCAGGCGTTATCACGCAGCCGGTGCGCTTGGCGCACGACACGGAGATCGCTGGTGCCGTCCTCTACTTCTGCGGCCCCAACTCTGACCACACCAACGGCACCACGCTGCACGTCAACGGCGGCAGCTTCATGCCCTAGCCCTCCGAGGCCCGTGATGCGACCCCTTCGCTATTCCATCAACGTCACATTGGACGGGTGCTGCAATCATCGTGCATTTTCGCCTGGCGAAGACGTGCACCGTCACGCGGCCGAGAGCATCGCGCAGGCCGATGCCCTCCTCTTTGGCCGAGTGACGTACGAAATGATGGAGGCAGCGTGGCGCGCGCCGTCGCCGACGGGAGCCAGGCCTGATTGGATGGAACCCTGGATGGAACCGTTCGCCCGGACGATCGACGCGGCCAAAAAGTACGTCGTGTCGAGCACCCTGGACCGGGTCGATTGGAACGCCGAACTCCTGCGCGGAGATCTGGGGAAGGCCGTGCGGCAGCTTAAGCGGGAGGGAGCTCGTGAGCCGGCTCGAGTTCGCCTCGGGGGTCGTCGCGATGCGTTACCAACGGAAAAGGTAGAGTCAGGAGTGAGAGGTGCTCACACGCCCCGCTTCTCTCCCCAGATCACCTTGTGCACTTGCAGCGATAGGCGCGCCTGTGGCGTCTCGTTCTTGACCCACTCGGCGAGCGCGGCCAGGTCGACGGCGTCCCACACCGGCGAGAAGAGCACGTGGCAGCGCGGCTTGTGCTCGCCGAGGACGCGCAGCGCGAAGTCGAAGTCGGCGCGGTCGGCGACGACGAACTTGAGCTGGTCCTCCTCGCGCAGCCGCGACACCTCGGCGTACTTGTTGTGCTGCTCCATGCCCGAGCCGGGGCACTTGATGTCCATCACCCACGAATCGATAGCCGGAACTGTTCGCCCTGAGCCTGTCGAAGGGTGAACGGAGTCTTCCATCGGCAACCGGTGGGCCCCCGCCGTCTCCACCTCGATCCAGTAGCCGCGTTTCTTCAGCCCCTTCGCCAGCGCGAGGAAGTCGGGCAGGTGCGCGAGCGGCTCACCGCCGGTGATGCAGATGTGCTTCGTGGGGTACTCGGCGACCCGTGCCAGCACGGCATCGAGCGGCAGCTCTTCGCCGCCTTTGAACTCCCACGTGTACTTCGAGTCGCACCAGGTGCAGCGCAGCGGGCAGCCCTGGAAGCGTACGAAGACCATCGGAAGGCCGGTGTAGGTTCCCTCGCCCTGGATGGAGTAGAAGATTTCGCTGATGCGCATGGCGAGAGGGGGATG
>JACQEE010000128.1 GCA_016200725.1 Chloroflexota bacterium | reverse complement strand
TTACGCATGCACATGTGGTTCGATGTTTATCGAAGTTGAACCTACGAGAGTGCTATCACCTTCTGAAATTACGGTCGGCAAGCAACGCTCATTTCACAATACGTGACGTCGCAAACCAGATGAGGCAAGCTATTGAAGAAACTCACCCGCTTCTGCTGAAGTACGTTCCATGGCGTGACTAGCGCATGCGGGGAGTGAAGATTGCCTCAGTCGTCGAGCACGCCGTGCTCCATATAGCGGCGGAGAGCCTCTCGCGGCTGGCGTGCGACGTGCTGGAGGACAACCGGCTGGCGTCGTACACCGAGAAGTCGTCGCGCTACCAGGTGCTCGACCGCGGCTCGTACCACGTGCCCGTCGAAGTGCAGGGGCAGCCCATCGAGCGTGTCTACCGCGAGACGTGCGACGCGCTCTTCGATGCCTACCACTCGCTCATCGAGCGGTGCACCGAGTATCTGAAGTCGACGACGCCGCGCGAGGAGGGGGAGAAGGACGGCGCCTACAACCTGCGCATCCGTCGCGTGGTCACCGACCACTGCCGCTTCGTGCTGCCGACGGCGACGCTCACCAACGTGGGCGTGACGATGAATGCGCGGGCGCTGGAGCACGCGATCACCAAACTGCTATCGCACGAACTGGCCGAGTGCCGCGAGTTGGGCAAGCGGCTCAAGGAGCAGGGGCAGGCGGTCGCGCCGACGCTGGTGAAGTACGCCAATCGCAGCGAGTACCTGGCTTGGACGCGGCAGACGCTGCGGCCCGCACGTCCCGTTCGTGGTGAGCCTGTCGAACCACGGACGGGCACAAGTGTGCGTTCGCGGCTGGTGGACTACGACCGCGATGCCGAGGACCGGCTGGTGACGGCGCTGCTCTACCGCGTGTTGGATCAGCCCTACGAGGTCGTGCGGGCCAGCGTGGCGCAGTTGTCCAAACGTGAGAAGGACGCCATCGTCGACACCGCGCTGAAGAAGTTGGGGCCGTTCGACTCGCCGGTGCGCGAGGCGGAGATGGTCGCCTACACCTTCGAGTTGGAGATGGACTACGGGGCCTATCGTGAGTACAGGCGACACCGGATGCAGACGTTCATCCCGCAGGCGCTCACGGTCGGCTACGGCTATGTCGTGCCGCCGCTCATCGAAGAGGCTGGCTGCGGCGCGGCCTTCGGCGAGGCGATGGCGCGGTCGGCGGCGGCTTACCACGCGGTGGCGAAGGACTCGCCGCTGGTGGCGGAATACCTCGTCACCCACGCGCACATCGTGCGGCTGGCCGCGAGGCTGAACCTGCGCGAGTGCTATCACCTGCTCAAGTTGCGCAGCGCCAGCCAGGCGCACTTCACGATCCAGGTGGTCGCCAAGCAGATGCTGCAGCAGATACGCGACGTCCATCCCTTGCTCGTCGAGCACATTCGCCTGCGCGACGCGTAACCCTACGTTACGTCACCCTGGCCGCAAGCGATAGACAAAATCTATCGCTTGTTACATGTCCAAAATAGAATCAACTGAAGTGGCCGTGATAGAATGAAAGGCGCCCTCTATATAGCACTCGTCGTATGACGTTGCCATGACGACACAGATTCAACGCAGATTGCCGCCCTGGTTCAAGGTGCGCTTCCCCGGCGGGGAAAACTACCTGCGGCTGCGGCGTCTCATGCGCGAGCAAGGCCTCCACACGATCTGCGAAGAGGCGCATTGCCCGAACATCGGCGAATGCTGGGAGTACGGGACGGCGACATTCCTGATCCTGGGCGACATCTGCACCCGCGCCTGCGCCTACTGCGCCGTCACCAGCGGTAAGCCGAAGCCGCTCGACCTGGCCGAGCCCGCGCGGGTCGCCGACGCGGTCGCGACGCTGGGACTGCGCCATGCGGTGATTACGTCGGTGAACCGCGACGACGTGCCGGACGGCGGGGCCTGGGTCTTCGCGGAGACGATCCGCCAGGTGCGGCAGCGCGCGCCGCACTGCACCGTCGAGGTGCTCATCCCCGACTACACCGGCGAGGCGCTGCGGAAGGTCGTCGAAGCGGAGCCGGACGTGCTCAATCACAACATCGAGTCGGTGCCGCGACTGTTTCGCCGCGTGCGGGCCAAGGGCTCGTATGACCGGTCGATCGAGTTGCTGGCGCAGGTGCGCGAGTGGCGGCCGGAGATGGTGACCAAGTCGGGCATCATCGTCGGCATGGGCGAGACGGAGGACGAGGTCATCGAAGTGATGGGCGACCTGCGCGAGGCGGACGTCGATGTGCTGACCATCGGGCAGTACCTGCGGCCATCGCCGAAGCACATCGCCATCGACCGCTTCTACCAGCCAGAGGAGTTCGCCGAGTTGAAGGCGGCCGGGCTGGCGCTGGGCTTCAAGCACGTGGAGTCGGGGCCGCTGGTGCGGAGTTCGTATCACGCGCATGAGCACGCGCCGTCTGTCCGGTCGGCCCCCATCACATTTGCACAGCGAGGGCGCGCCGTTGGATAGCGCATTCGACATGGTGGTCATCGGCGGCGGACCGGGCGGCTACATCGCCGCGATCCGCGCCGCGCAACTCGGGATGAAGGTGGCCGTGGTGGAGAAAGAGGAGATCGGGGGCGTGTGCCTCAACTGGGGGTGCATCCCCAGCAAGGCGCTGTTGCGCAATGCAGAAGTGGTGACGATCTTCGAGGACGCGGCGAAGTGGGGCATCAAAGCCGACAACGTCCGTGCCGACATGAGCGTGGCCATTGACCGCAGCCGCAAGGTCGTCGACCGGATGGTGAAGGGCGTCAAATTCCTGTTCAAGAAGCACAAGATTGAGACGATCTACGGGACTGCGCGGCTGACTGGCCACCACGAAGTGACGGTCGACTCGAACGGCCAGAAGTTGACGGCGAAGAGCGTCATCGTGGCGACCGGCGCGCGGCCGCGGGACCTGCCTTTCCTGAAGCCGGATGGCAAGCAGGTGTTGACCAGCCGCGACGCGCTCGCGCTGAAGGAGACGCCGAAGTCGGTGGCCATCATCGGTGGCGGCGCCATCGGCCTGGAGTTCGCCTACTTCTGGCGGGCCTACGGCGCCGAGGTGACCGTCGTCGAGATGCTGCCGCACTTGGCGCCGCTCGAAGACGAAGAGGTAAGCGTGGGCATCGAGCGGTCGCTGGCGAAGCAGGGCATCGGCGTCAAGGCGGGCTTCACCGTCGAGGCGGCGGAGCGCAAGAATGGCAAGATGCGCCTCACGCTTGGCCCGGCGGCGGAGGGCGGCACGCTTAACTGCGAGAAGGTGCTGCTGGGCATCGGTGTGCGCCCGAACAGCGAAGACCTCGGCCTCGAGACGCTAGGCGTGGCGACGACCAAGGGTTTCATCAATGTGGATGGCCGCATGGCGACGAATGTCCCCGGCGTCTACGCGATAGGCGATGTGACCGGCAAAGTGCTGCTAGCGCACGTTGCGTCGGCGCAGGGAGTTGTGGCTGCGGAGGCCATCGCCGGGAGGCAGCCGAAGGCGCTCGTATATGAAGACATGCCGCGGGCGACGTACTGCCAGCCGCAGATCGCCAGCATCGGCCTGACGGAGAAGCAGGCCAAGGAGCGCGGCCATCAGGTGAAGGTGGGCAAGTTTCCCTTCCTCGCAAATGGCAAGGCCGTGGCGTTAGACTCAACTGAGGGGTTCGTCAAGATCGTCGCCGACGGCAAGACCGGCGAGGTGCTGGGCGCGCACCTGCTGGGACACGATGTGACGGAGATGCTGGCCGAGTTGTCCATGACGAAGATGCTTGAGGGCACGGCGCTGGAGATCGGGCGGACGGTGCATGCGCACCCGACGATGTCCGAAGCGCTGATGGAGGCTGGCCTGGGAGTGTTCGGAGAGTCGCTGAACGTGTAGTGCAGGGAACAGGAGCCCGTAGATGGCCATGACATTGAAAGAACTCGCGATCAAGACCCCCGTCGCGCTGGACCTCTACCGCAAGATGGTGCTGGTCCGGCGGTTCGAGGAGAAGGCCGCGGAGATGTACGGCCGCCAGAAGATCGGCGGCTTCCTCCACCTGTATATCGGTGAAGAGGCGGTCGCCGTGGGCGCGATCCCGCCGCTGCAGGAGAAGGACTACATCGTCACGCACTACCGCGAGCACGGCCACGCGCTGGCCCGCGGCCTGGAGACGAAGCGCATTATGGCCGAGCTGTTCGGCCGCGCCACGGGCACGAGCCACGGCAAGGGCGGCTCGATGCACCTGTTCGACGTGGCGAAGGGCTTCCTTGGCGGCTACGCCATCGTCGGCGCGATGATGCCGATCGCGACC
>JACQEE010000140.1 GCA_016200725.1 Chloroflexota bacterium | reverse complement strand
GGCCGCGCTGGGGCGCACGCGCTCGAGCCTGCTCCGCTGCGGCGCGGCGCTGCACACTGCGGTGTGGGATGCCGGCTACTCCGGCCGGTCGGAAAGCCTGATGGTTGTCTACAACCCGGCTGGGTTCACGCTCGAACACAATGCGCGCATCATGCAGCTCGTCTTCTTTGCGCTCGCACAAGAGGTGCATGAAGGCTATCGCGGCGTCTACAAAGGCGAACGGATGTGACGGAGACTCCGAGAGTGCTCTACCTGCTCCTGCCAGCCGACGAAGCCGCGGACGTTCGTTCCAGGGCATCATTCACTACGCCTAGCCTCGAGGCGCAGGGCTTCATCCACGCCTCCGGCAGTCTCGCCCAAGCGATCCGCGTCGCGAATCGAAAGTTTGCGGCGACGCCCCGCCTCACGGCGCTCGCCGTTGATCGTCGCCGCATCGCGTCGCCCGTCCGCGATGAGTGGGCGAACGATGCTAAGCCATTCCCGCACATCTATGGCCCATTGAACACGGATGCGATCACCGAGGTACTCCATCTCAAGCGCGATGCCTCCGGAAAGTTCATCGCGCCGTGAAGTTCTCGATAGGCCTGACCCCTTACTCACGCTTCCCTGATCTGGCATCGCTGCAGCAGACTGTCCGTCTCGCCGAGGGCCTCGGCTTCTACGGCGTGAGCATCGGCGACCACGCGGTAATCCCTGCATCGCACGCGCGCACGCTGAGTCCTGTCTGGTACGACCCGCTCGTGCTGGCGACGGCCATCGCGGTATCGACTGAGCGATTGCATCTGCTCTTCAATACGCTCGTCCTGCCGTATCACCACCCCGTGCGCCTGGCGAAGGCCATCGCCAGCCTCGACGTGCTCTCGAACGGGCGCGTAGTCGTCGGCGCCGGCGTCGGCTGGATCGAAGAGGAGTTCCAGGCGCTCGGCGTCCCCTGGCGCGAACGGGGCGCGCGCACCGACGAATATATCCGTGCGATGAAAGCATTGTGGGCGAACGACCGAGCCGAGTTCGCGGGGCGTTATGTCCAGTTCCACGATGTGTTCTCGGAGCCGAAGCCGGTGCAGAAGCCGCACCCGCCGATCTGGATCGGTGGAGGCGTTCCGCGCACACTCGAACGCGCAGCCGCACTTGGCGATGGCTGGCACCCGCTGGGGCGACCCTTCGAGAAACTGCGTGACGAGGTCGCAACGCTGCGCGGCCTTCTGAGCCAGCGCGGTCGCAGTATGGACAAGTTCACCCTCTCGTACTCTCTCTACTATGAGAGCGTTGCCGGACAGACGCAGCGACACATGCGCTCCGCCGGCGGCGACGAGGCTTCGGTACTTTCCGGCAATCCTATCGAGGCTGGGCGGCAGATCGCCGCGTTCGAGTCGTTAGGATTCAGCCATCTCACGATTCGCCTTCGCGGCCTCACCTACGGCGAACTTTGTCATGCGATGGAAGCCTTTGCCAAGAACGTGTTGCATGATTCGACAGCGAAACAAGGGTGAGTCGGCTCGGCTCGCTATCTCGTCTTGAAGTGCGGCATGACTTTCTTCGCGAACAGTTCCATCGACCGCAACGCCGTCTCGTGCGGCATGCCCGCCATCTGGAGTTGCACCACGATGGTGCTCGGGCGCTTCCCGCCACCCTGCTGCTCGAGGACGCGCTCCAGCCGCTGAATCCAGTGCGCGGGGTCGCCGAAGATGAAGTCATTCCGAGGCGAGTCGGCGAATACCGTCTCGTTGCCGGCCGCCCGCTGCCATTTCACGTAGTAGTCATGCACGTGCTGCGCGTACGGTCCCGCCTCACGCCAGGCCTTCTCCGGATCGTCGCTCACATGACCGAAGGCAAGCACCTGCGTCTGGGCCTTGGGGAGAGTTCCATACTCCTCGCACTTCTTCACGTAGTGGTCCCACAAGGGCTTCGCCGGCGAGCCGCAGAAGCCCTCGAGTCCCCACTGCGCTACGCGGCGCACGGCAGCCTTCGAGCCCGGCGAGCCTAGCCAGATGGGTGGCCTCGGTTGCTGCACCGGCTTCGGGTGGAGGCCGATGTTCTCGAAGTTGAAGTGCCGCCCGCGAAAGGTGAAGCGTTCCTCCGTCCACAGGCGCACGAGCACCTCGAGCGCCTCGTCCATCATGCCGCCGAGTTCTTCCGGCGGGAGGCCGAACCCGACGAACTCATCACGCCGGTAGCCTAGCCCCATGCCGAGGAAGAGGCGGCCACCGGAGATGATGTCCACCGTCGCGGCGTCCTCGGCGAGGCGTATCGGGTTCTGCATTGGGAGCAGCAGCACGTACGAGCCCAACTTCACGCGCTTCGTCCGCGCCGCCCATGCGGCCTCGATTGGCATCAGCGACGGCGAGTAGCCGTCCTCGACGAAGTGGTGCTCCGTCGTCAGCACCGCGTCGAAGCCGAGTTGCTCGGCGACGACGACCTGCTCGAGCGTCTGCGCATACAACGTGGGATAGGGCACGGCGAACTGTGGCGGGTTACGATGCGAAAACATCAGCCCGAATTCCATGCCCCACCTCTACGCGACTACCGCGCAAAATCCCGTCAGGCTTCCCGTCGAGGCCTAGTCCCGCGCGATCAGTGGCATGTCCGTCTTGTACCAGGCGATGTTGATCGCCTGTACCACTCGAGTCGCACTGTCCGGCCGGAAGTAGGGTGCCACGACGTCGTGGTGGAAGCGGTCCTTGCCATAGGCATCGAGGCCGGCCTGGTCGGCGAATTCGAGTTCCCACACGTGCGTCCACGGGTTCGGCATGCGGTGCTCGGTCGCCCGCGCCAGGGCCCAGTTGGCGATCGCCGGTATCTTCTTCGGCATCTCCAGCACCTTGCCCTCGACCTCAGCGATCTGGGCCTTCGAAGCCGTCGGCATCATCTGGAAGAACATCACGCGGCGGATGAGCCCCTTGTTGAGCGGCCTGGTCCCGACCGACACCGGCTTGTAATAGGCGTAGTCCAGTTTCTCGACCACTCCCGTCGGGCTGTTCCGGTTGAAGTAGGGCATCAGCGTGTTCATGTGGTAGGCATGCGGGCCATACCCCATGACCGCCTCGTTCGTCGCGAAGTCCATGTCCCACACATGCGTGTACAACTTGCGCGGATCGAGGTCGCGTCCTAGCGAGAGGCGTTTGACCCCAGGGATCTCCTTCGTACAGCCGCGCACCAGGTCCTCTAACTTTGCCACCTGGTCCGGCTTGGCGTCGTCGCGCACTTTGAAGAACATCGTCCGGCGAATCATGGCCGCCTCCTGCAAATGATGGCGCAACTATAGCACCGCAACAAAGGAGAACAGGCAATAGCCTGTCGAACGCCTACTTCGCCGG
>JACQEE010000139.1 GCA_016200725.1 Chloroflexota bacterium | reverse complement strand
GAAAGACCATCGCGTGGTTGTAGACTTCCTCCATGCAGTAGTCGGGAACGTAGACGACCGCGACGCCCTGCTCAGTAGCCGCCTTGACGTCGACGTTGTCGAAGCCGACGCCGTAGCGGATGACACCCTTGACCGTGGGGGCGTTCTCCAGCACCTTGCGCGTGATCGGCACCATGCCGTTCAGCATCATGAACGAGCCCTTGGCTAGCTCGATGATCTGGTCTTCGCTCGTGCAGCGCTTGCCGACGAGGTCAACGCCCGCGTCGCCGAGCAGCTTCGCCTCGAGGCTTTGAGCGACGCGCTCCGGGTCGGAGTCGGTGAAAACAGCGAGGGGACGGGCCATAAAACCTAACCCCTGCCCCTTCCCTTGAGGGAAGGGGTGATTCATGGCGCACGACGCCTGAGGTGCGAGCGTCGCGGAAGCGCGGCGATGGTAGCAGCAGGCGCGAGAGGGTGTCAAACGAAAAGCAGACGGTTCGTTGACGCACCGGAAGGACGGTTGCTACCATCGTCCGGCACTTCGACAGGAGTACACCATGAAGTCAGGACCGATCGGCGTGGCGGGCGCGGGGGCGATGGGCAGCGGCATCGCGCAGGTGGTGGCGCAGGCTGGAAAGCCGGTGCTGTTGCTCGATCAGTCGCCGGCGCTCGTGGAGAAGGCCATCGGCGGGCTGCGTGGCGGGCTGGCGAAGCGCGTCGAGCAGGGCAAACTCGACAAGGCGGCCTTCGAAGCCACGATGGGCAACATCAAAGCAGCGAGCGGCATCGCCGACTTGCGGCAATGCGCGCTGATCATCGAGGCCGTGTTCGAGAACGTAGACGTGAAGAAGAAGTTCTACACTGAGTTGTCGCCTGCGGTTCCAGCCGACACGCTCGTCTACTCGAACACGTCGACGATCCCCATCACGCGCCTCGGCGCCGCGGTGAAGCACCCCGAGCGCTTCGGCGGCATGCACTTCTTCAACCCGCCGCAGGCCATGCGGCTGGTCGAGGTGATCAAGGGACTGACGACGGCCCAGGCGACGATCGACGAGGGTGTCGCCTTCGTGAAGGCCATCGGCAAGACAGCCATCGTGTGCGGCGACTCGCCGGGCTTTGCCGTCAATCGCCTCGCGGTGCCGATGCTCAACGAAGCTGCCTTCCTGCTCGGCGAGGGCATCGCGACGAAGGAGGACATCGACACGGGAGTGAAGTTGGGCCTCAACCATCCGATGGGGCCGTTCGAGTTGATGGACCTGCTCGGCGTCGAGGTGGTCTACAGCGTCATCTGCATCCTCTACGAGGAGACGGGCGACTCGAAGTACCGGCCGGCGCCGATCCTGCGGCGGATGGTGGAGGCGGGGCATTTTGGGAGGAAGACGGGGAAGGGATTTTACGAGTATGGGAGGAAGTGAGGCCCTTGCGCAGCCAGGGCGGGCCGTGCCATCGTCCCCTAGCCCATCCACTTAACGAGTGCTATCTTCGCCGAATCGCGGGCAGTGGCGGTGGGCATCTCCCCCTCGCCCGTCTGCGGGAGAGGAACCCTGATTCTTATCAGGGAGGTGAGGGGCCCTCTTGGCTGACGAATTCGCACGACGCCTGCGCAGAGACCAGACCGACGCCGAGCTCCTGCTCTGGCTTCACCTCCGCGACCGTCGCCTCGAAGGGCACAAGTTCCGTAGGCAGCGGCCTATTGGGCCCTATGTCGCCGACTTCGTCTGCATAGAAGCAGGCTTGATCCTCGAACTGGACGGCAGCCAACATATACAGAACACCGGGCGAGACGCTCAACGGGATGCCTGCCTCATCTCACTTGGCTACCGCGTGCTCCGGTTCCGGGACAACGATGTGCTGATGAACCTGGATGGCGTGAAGGAAGCCATTGCCGCCGCGCTTCGCGCGGCGATTGAACCCTCACCTGCCTGATACGAATCAGGCGTCCTCTCCCGCAGACGGGAGAGGGGTGACACCAGTCCCCTACACCAACTCCAGCACCTCGCGCAGCGTCTCGATTCGTTTGCCCGCCCACGTCTCACCGTCGATGATCAGCGAGTCGTCTTTGGGGACCGCTGCGACCTGCACGGCGGTCATCCCGACCGCTGACGCGCCGGTCAATTCGTGACTTCCGCCATCGCCCACGTACAAGCACTCCGACGGTTGCACGTCCAGTCGCTTGCAGGCCAGTTGATAAATTCTCGCGTCAGGCTTCTTAACTCGTTCCAAAGACGAAAAGACTGGGGTATCCACCAATCGAGCGAGGGGGGTGGCTGCCCAGAGTGCCGGGACATGCGGTCCGCAATCGCTGATCAGGCCGGTGCGGTGTCCACGCTTCTTGAGCGCTTCAAGTGTTGCCGTTGCGTCGTCGCGGATGCGAAAAGCGGCTCGGGCAAACTCCAGGTAGGCGCGGGCTGCCGCCTCGACGCGCTGCTCGTCGGCATCGATCTGGAGTTCGCGGCAGATGAAACGTAAGTTGTCAGCAACACTCGGGAAGCGTCCGGTCTCGCGATTGCGCCGCGACTTGTCCCACAACTCGCGCAGGCCCGGCGTCGGGACACCGAGGGTGCCGGCCACCTTCTGCAAGTGTTGCGCGTGCTGCTGAATGTTGAAACTGTGCACGAGGGTGCCGAACAGATCGAAGATGACGGCGCGGTATCGCATCGGAGGCGAGTATAGCAAGGCGGAAAGAGCGCTCCCCTTCGACGACTCAGGGCTTCGGCTGGGATCGCTCGCGCGGACCCTCACCCTGCACTCCTTCGTGGACTCAGGGCTTCGCCTGGGACTCGCAGACGGGCGAGGGGAAGACCACCATCCCACCCCAGGCCCTTCGACTTCCCCTTCGCAGACTCAGGGCTTCGGCTGGGACAGGGCGTCGAAGCCCCTGTGCTACACTGGCCGCCGACCACGAGCGGAGGGCGTCATGGACCTGCGCTTTAGCGAGGCGGAAGATCGCTTTCGAGGCGAGGTAAAGACGTTCCTCGATGGCGAGTTGCCCAAGGGCTGGCCAGAGGCCCATTCCGAGAAAGAGCGCGAGCAGTTCGCGAAGGGCTTCCGCAAGAAACTCGCGGCCAAGGGCTGGCTGACGCTAGCGTGGCCGAAGGAGTACGGAGGCCAGGCGCGCACGGTCACCGAGCAACTCGTTTACAACGAAGAGATGTCCTCGCGACGCGCGCCCTCCGGCGGCGGCATGGGCGTGGCCTGGGTCGGGCCACTCGTGATGCTGTACGGCACTGAGGAGCAGAAGCAGGCGTTCATCCCGCCCATCGTCAAGGACGAGGTGAACTGGTGCACGCTCTACAGCGAGCCGGGGGCGGGGTCGGACCTCGCAGGCTTACAGACGCAGGCCGTGCTCCAGGGCGACGAGTTCATCGTCAACGGCCAGAAGATCTGGACGACCGGCGGCCACCAGGCGCACTGGGGGCTGCTCGCCGCGCGCACGGACCCTAACGCCGAGAAGCACAAGGGCATCAGCATGATCCTGGTGGACATGAAAACGCCCGGCGTAAAAGTGTCGCCACTGTGGGATCTGACTGGCGAGCACCACTTCAACCAGGTCTTCTTCGACAACGTGCGCGTCCCGAGGAAGAACCTTATCGGCCAACTGCACCGCGGCTGGTACCAGATGGCCGTCGGCCTGCAGTTCGAGCGCTCGTGGATCAACCAGGTCATCATGGCGCAGCGCTTCATCGACGATCTCGTTCGCTACGCGAAAGCGAACGGCGCTGGCACGGACTGGACGATGCGCCAGAAGATCGCCGACATGGCCGTGCGCAACCGCGTCGGCCGCATGCTGGGCTATCGCGTCGTGTGGATCCAGAGCACGGGCGGCAGCCCGTCGTACGAGTCGTCGGTGGACAAGTTGTTCACCAGCGAGAACCTACAGCGCTTCAGCGGCGTCGGCATGCAGATGCTCGGCCTCAAGGGGCAACTCAACAAGAGCGACTCGCGAGCCCCGCTTCGCGGCGAGGTGCAGCACAACCTGCGGCAGTGGGTGGGCTGGACGATCGCCGGCGGCACGACCGAGATCCAGCGCAGCATCATCGCTACGCGCGGGCTCGGTTTACCTAGATAGCGGGAAATCATGGCCAAGTCTGCCGCATCCTGCTTCGAAGCCGTCTCCGCCGTGATGATCGGCGAGGGCGCCACGCCCAGCAAGATGTTCGGCGCTGTGTGCCTCAAGACGGGCCCAAAGGCCTTCGCGATGCTCTACAAGAATGCGCTCGTGGTGAAGTTGCCCGCCGAGCGCGTCGCTGCCGTGATCAAGTCCGGCAAGGGCGAGCCGTTCGACCCCGGCATGGGCCGCACCATGAAAGAATGGGTAAACCTCCCGACGCCCGACGAGAAGGAATGGACGGCCCTTGCCCGCGAGTCGCGCAAATTCGTCGCCTCTGCTGCTACGAAGAATCAGAAATGATTTGGGTAACTATGTACCTGAAATATATCTGGAACTTCTAGGATGAGCACATGAAAAAGTCGGGCGCGAGCCAAGGCCAGTCAGCATCGGAGCTCATCTCGGAAAGAATCGGCGAACTCGGGGACTGGCGCGGGGAAACCCTCAGCAGAATGCGCAAGCTCGTCAAGGAAGCAGACCCGGACGTCGTCGAGGAATGGAAGTGGATGGGCACTCCGATCTGGTCGCACGACGGCATCATCTGCACTGGCGAATCCTACAAGAAGGTCGTGAAGCTTACCTTCTTCAAGGGTGCATCTCTGAAGGATCCGGCCCGTGTCTTCAACTCGAGTCTCGAGGGAAACGCACGCCGCGCGATCGACATCCACGAAGGAGAAGAAGTTGACGAGTCCGCCTTCAAGGCACTCGTTCGCCAAGCGGTCGCCCTCAACAGTTCTGGCAAGTCGAAACCTTCGAAGAAAGCGAAGTCCTAAGGGATTCCACCCCTGAACAGGTCCGACATCGGGGTGGCAGGGACGTTGTTCTTCGAGCTGGTGCTCTGACTCCGAAAGGCATGGCAAGGTTGCGCGGCGTAGAGGGCCTCCGTCTCTCGCTCACGTGCAGGTCGCCACTTGCCCGTACCGTCTCCCGCACCTGCTTCAGCCGCCGCGCCGTGTCGAGCGTCGATGGCTTGACAGGTTCAGTCGCCACGGGTGTCCTCCTGTTTCCGTTCCTGCTCACGCACCCATCGCACCATCGGGTTGTCTGAACCGAACTTCAATTCCATAGACAGAGACGAAATGCCGTCCTCTTTTTCCTCTGCACTACTAGGGCAACCTTGGAAGTGGTCGCCGTGATTTAAATAGTTCTCACCGATAACGACACCGTGTAGAATGTCCCCCTT
>JACQEE010000138.1 GCA_016200725.1 Chloroflexota bacterium | reverse complement strand
GGCCTATGAGAAGCACGCCGGCCTACACCTGCTCGAGCATTGGCCAGTCAATGTTGCACCACGCGCAGCTCGGTTTTGTTTCGGTGAACGAGACTCCTCGGTGCCCATTAGGACGGCCTTCGCAGCAATCAGCACCCGATGGAACTCCGCGAGCGTAAACCTTGACCGACGCGCCACTACGTTCACGCCAATCCCATACGGCAAAATGAGTTGGATATCGCGAGATGGAGTAGTGTTCACCTTCGCCATTCCCTTGCTCGCCTCGGGGTAGAGTCCCGCACTTTGCAGAGGCGGGGGTGGCTAATTACCGCGGCCGGAGCTCTGCCGCGCTTCGCTACCGCGACGACGCTGTCCAGTGCAGGTCCGGGTGACGAGCAGCCCGTGCCTCGTCGAGCCTGCCCACGGGCGTGGCGTGGGGCGCGCTGTGTAGCACGTCCGGCTGCTCGGCCGCCTCTTTGGCGATAGTGCGCATCGCCTCAATGAAGGAATCGACGGTCTCCTTCGTCTCGGTTTCCGTGGGCTCGACCATCAGTGCCTCATCGACCACGAGTGGGAAATACATGGTCGGCGGGTGGAATCCGTAATCGATAAGGCGCTTGGCAATGTCGAGCGCGCGGACGCCCTGCTTGCGAAACTTGGCGGCGGAGAAGACCACCTCGTGCATGCAGCGCCGGTTGTACGGCAGGGGGTAGAGGTCGCGGAGGCGCGCCTGTATGTAGTTGGCATGGAGGACGGCATCGCGGCTCACGTTGCGGAGCCCGTCTGCGCCGAGCATCCGGATGTAGGCGTAGGCCCGGACCAGCACACCGAAGTTGCCGTGGAAGGCTGCAATCCGGCCAATCGTTTGCTCGGGGACTTCTAAGTGATAGGTCTCGCCCTGCTTCACGACGATCGGAGTCGGCGCGAACGGCGCCAGGTCTCGAGAGAGTGAGATCGGGCCGGCGCCAGGGCCTCCACCACCGTGCGGCGTGCTAAACGTCTTGTGGAGGTTCATGTGGACGACGTCGAATCCGAGGTCTCCCAACTTCACCTGGCCCAGGAGGGCGTTCAAGTTCGCGCCATCACCGTAGACGAGCCCGCCGGCCTCGTGGACCAATCTGCATATCTCCACAATGTTCTGATCAAAGAGGCCGAGCGTGCTCGGGAGGGTGATCATCAGCGCAACAACGTCATCCTTGAGGACTTGCCGCAGTCGCTCGAGATTGAGGTTGCCCGCTTGATCGGCGGGAATGGCAAGCACATGGTAGCCGCACATCGCCGCCGAGGCGGGATTCGTGCCGTGGGCTGAGTCAGGGATGATGACAACCTTGCGCTTGCCCTGTCCGCGGTGCCGCTGATAGGCTCGAATCACCTGCATACCGGCGAGTTCACCGTGCGCGCCAGCGAGGGGCGCGAGGCTCGCTGTGTGCAGGCCCGCGATCTCGGCGAGAAATCCCTGCAATTCATACATCAACTGCAAGGCTCCCTGTGACGCCTCCTCAGGCTGCAGCGGATGAGCCAGAGCGAAGCCCGCAAGGCCCGCGACCTCATCGTTAACCTTGGGGTTGTACTTCATGGTGCAGGAGCCAAGCGGGTAGAAACCGCTATCGACGCCGTAGTTCATCTGGCTCAGGTGAGTGAAGTACCGCACCACCTCCAGCTCGCTCAGTTCCGGCAGCGGAAGGTCGCCCCGCAGCAATTCAGGATCCGGTAGCGGTGTCTCCGGTACGTCGAGGGCCGGAAGGGATACACTGCGGCGCCCTGGCACGGATCGGTCCATGAGCAGGCGGCGATCGATAGTCACTTCGACGCCTTCCGCAGCCCTTCAACTAGGGCATCGATCTCCGCCTTCGAGTGCATCTCGGTTACGCATAAGAGCATGGCGTTTGGCAGGCGAGCGCCGAGGTCTAGCCCACCCATGATTCCCTGCTCGAGCAGCGCTCGGTTGATCATTTGAGGAGCGCGTGGACACCGAACGACAAACTCCTTGAAGAACGTGCCCTGGATCGGCAGCGAGAAGCCGGGCAACTGCGCGATGCGCGCCGCGGCATAGTGCGCCTTGTGGTAGCACAACTCCGCGACCTCTCGCAGGCCGTGACGGCCCATCGCCGCGAGGTAGATGGCGCAGGCGATGGCCACGAGCGTCTCGCTGGTGCAGATGTTGGAGGTGGCACGCTCGCGGCGGATGTGCTGTTCACGCGTCTGCAGCGTCAGTACGTATCCGGTGCGCCCCTGGCCGTCTACAGTCTTTCCCACAACACGGCCCGGCATCTGCCGAAGATGCGCCTGCTTGCAGGCGAAGAGGCCAACATACGGTCCGCCAAAACTAAGCGGCACGCCCAGCGGCTGTCCTTCTGCAACGGCGATGTCCGCATCGTACTCACCAGGTGGTCTGAAGAGCCCTAGCGATATGGGGTCGGTGATCGCTACCAGCAGGGCGCTCGAGTTATGGGCCAGCCGAGCGAGATCCGCCATCGGTTCGAGATAGCCGAGGAAGTTCGGGCTCTGGGCTATGAGACAAGCAGAAATCGGTGGCGGTGGCTGTCCTGGCTCGACCACTGCCACCGCGACGCCCTGAGGAGTAGCGTACGTGCGAATGACGTCGAGATAGCGCGGATTCACTGTCGAGAGCACAGCGACGGCGTGGCGGCCAGTGATGCGGCAGGCCATGAGCGCCGCCTCCGCAGCGGCGCTCGCTCCGTCATACATCCCGGCATTGGCTACGTCCATCCCAAGCAACTGGCAGACCAGCGACTGGAACTCATAGGTTGCTTGAAGATTGCCCTGGGCCAGTTCTGGCTGATAGGGCGTGTATGAGGTGGCGAATTCGCCCCGCCGCGCCAGGGCCCAGACGACGCTGGGGATGAAATGGTTGTAGGCGCCGCCACCGAGGAAGACCGAGTCGCCGGCCGTGTTCGCGTCGCGGGAAGCGGAACGTTGCAGATTCCGGCGCAGCTCTAACTCGGAGAGTGCGGGTGGCAAATCGAGCCGCGGATTGCGGAACTGCGCTGGAATGTCGGCGAACAGGTCATCTACGCCGGCCACACCGACAGCATCGAGCATGGCGCGCCGCCCGGCATCCGTATTGGGAAGATAGGGGATGGTCACGCCGCTACCCCGCGTCCTTGACAATCTGCTCGTATTGGGCCGCCGTCAAGAGGCGGGTCAGATCCGATGGGTCGCTCATCTTGAGCCGCAGCATCCAACCCTCGCCATACGGGTCCTGGTTCACCAGTTCAGGCTTATCTTTGAGTTTGCCGTTCACAGCGATCACCTCTCCGCTCACCGGGGTAAAGAGGTCGCTCACCGCCTTCACTGACTCAATCTCCCCGAACTTGCCGAACTGGGCGAACCTCGTGCCAATCCCTGGCAGGCCGACGTAGACGACGTCTCCCAATTGCTCCTGGGCAAAGTGCGAGATGCCAATCGTCATCTCGCCGCCGCCTTCATCGCGCGCCCACTGATGCTCTTTGTCGTAGCGCAGCTCTGGCGGGTACATTGCGCCTCCGAAGTCCACCTCGGCAGCCGCTTTGAGAGGTCTGTCCTCAGCGACAGCTCCGGCCTATCAAGCCCGTTTGTAGAAAGGTAGGGAGACTACGTCTGCCGCTACGCTCGTCCCGCGAATGTCGACCTCGACGCGCGTACCCGGCTCGGTCAACAGAGAAGGAACAAAGCCGAGGCCGATGTTCGTTTGCAGCGTCGGCGAGAAGGCGCCGCTCGTCACCACGCCAACTCGACGGCCGCTAGCGAGCATGGTGAATCCCTTTCGTGGAACGGGTCCTCGATCCCTGGTCTTGAAGCCCGCGAGACGCCTTGAGAGTCCCAGCGACTTCGCCTGCACGATCGCAGAGCGGCCCATAAACTCCCGGCCTTCCAGGGTCACGAAGCGGTCGAGGCCCGCCTCCAAAGGATTTACCGAGCTGTCCATATCGTTCCCATGGAGTAGGAGGCCCGCCTCGAGGCGGAGTGTGTCGCGGGCGCCCAGGCCACAGGGCGTTGCGCCAGCGGCGAGAAACGCGTCCCAGAGGGGCAGGGCGGCGTGCGTGGGCGCGATGATTTCAAACCCGTCTTCCCCGGTGTAACCAGTCCTGGTCACCACACACGTGTGCTCCCGCCAGTTGATTTCAGTCCCTCCGAAACGCTTCAGTCGCGACACCCGCTGGCCCAGGAGCCCATCTGACTGGACGGCAGTCTGCGGTCCCTGCACAGCCAGCATTACTGTCTCACTTGTGACGTCCACAATGTGAACATTTGGGAAGGGCGCGGCGTGTGCGCCGATCCAAGCCATCACCGCGAGGCGATTGGCGGCGTTGCAGATAACCATCAGGCGGTCCTCGCTCTGCCGAAGCACGACGACGTCATCCAAAATGCCGCCACATTCGACGCAAAGCAAGCCATACCGCGCGCGATCCTGGCGCAGTTCCGCCACGCTGACACTCAGTAGAGAGTCGATGAGCGGCACGGCGTTGGGGCCGGAGAGCAGGATCCGGCCCATGTGCGAGACGTCGAAGATGCCCCAAGCCCTGCGGACCGCGTGGTGCTCGGCGATAATGCCCGCGTACTGGATAGGCATCGCCCAGCCGGCGAAG
>JACQEE010000137.1 GCA_016200725.1 Chloroflexota bacterium | reverse complement strand
TGTACCCGTGATACCCATCGCAGCCTCAGTGCTCGTTGGTCTCACCGCGATCGCCATGCTCGGCATCAAGGGGTCGCTGCGCGTCAATGGGGTTCTCAGCCTGGTCGCCATTGCTGGATTGCTATTCGTTATCATCTTCGGCGTTCACCGGATTGGGGTCGCAGACTACACGTCGTCGCCGCATGGCCTGTCAGGCATCTTCGGGGCTACGGCTCTCGTATTCTTCGCTTTCATAGGGTTTGACAACGTTGCCAACCTCTCTGAGGAGACGAAACAACCGGAGAGGACCATTCCCCGAGGCCTCTTGATCGCGCTCGCAATCACCACCCTGCTCTACGTGCTTATTGGACTCGTGGCTGTCAGCGTCGTGCCATGGCAGGAGTTGTCCTCTTCGAAAGCCCCGCTCGCTCTCGTGGCCTCGAAGAGCCTGGGGCATGTTGCTTTCGACATCGTTGCTATTACGGCAATGCTGACGACGCTGAATACAGTGCTAGTGCAGTTGCTCGTCAGTTCGCGCATCATCTACGGAATGGGTCAGGCGCAGGCATTACCAGGCGGCTTTGGACGGGTGTCGCGAAGGACGAGCGCCCCAGTACTCGCATCAGGGGCTGCAATGCTGGCCGCGCTCGCCTTCCTCAGCCTAGGCAGCGTGGATGTCGTGGCGAAGGTCACGAGTTTCGGGTCACTCCTGACCTTCGCAGCCGTCAACCTGGCGCTGCTCCACCTTCGGCGCGTTGCCCCACATGCCTCGAGGCCTTTCCGAGTACCGCTGACTATCGGGTGGGTTTCTGTCCCCGCTCTGCTTGGTCTATTGTCCTGTCTCGCGATGCTTACTCGTTTTGACTGGTTCAGCGCTACCCTGGGCCTTTCCCTCTCCCTTTCCGGCTGGCTCTTTTACACGGTCTATTCGAGGCATCATTCGACCGAAGCTTCATCCTTCCACGAGACGCATGAGACTGGCCCGCCAGGGAAGGCAGCGGGCACATGACAGCCGATTGCTATAATATCCTCGCCCTCTTGACCACAGCCTCGCTCGCATGAATTACCGCCAAGCGCTCGACTACGTGCTCTCCTTTGCCGACTTCGAGCGGTCGTCCTCGCCGCGCGTCCGCTACCGCGATTTCAACCTGGAACGCGTCGCCGACCTGCTGGAGCGCCTGGGCAATCCGCAGCGCTCGTTCGCTTCGGTGCACATCGCGGGGACGAAGGGCAAGGGCAGCACCTCGGCGATGACCGCGGCGATTCTCCAGGCCGCGGGCTTCCGCACCGGCCTCTACACCTCGCCGCACCTGCACACGATGCGCGAGCGCATCGCCATCGATGGCCTCCCTATCAGCGAAGCGCAGTTCGCCGCAGCCGCGGACGCCATCGCGCCGGCGGTCGCTGAGGTGAACGCGCACGACCGCTTCGGCCAGTTGACCACCTTCGAGTTGCTCACCGCGATGGCCTTCGTCGCCTTCCGCGATCTCGGTGTCACGCACGCCATCCTCGAGGTGGGCCTGGGCGGACGCCTCGACGCGACCAACGTCGTGCAGCCCGAGGCGGTGGCCATCACCAATATCAGTCTCGACCACACCGAGGTGCTCGGCTCGACGCTGGGGCACATCGCCGGCGAGAAGGCCGCGATCATCAAGCGCGGCATCCCCGTCGTGAGCGGCCCACAGCAGCCCGAGGCGCTCACCGTCATCGAGCGCGTCGCGCACAAGCACGAGGCGCCGCTCACGCTGGTGGGCAGAGATGTGACGTGGGAAGAAGGGGAAAGGGTGAAGGGGCAAGGGTTAAGGGTTAAGGGAAGAGGGTTAGGGGAAGAGGGAGGACAGCGGGTCGTTGTGCGAACGGCGCAGCGTACTTATGACATCTGGTGCCCGCTGCTCGGCGCCTACCAGCGCGAGAATATCGCCACGGCGATCGCGCTCGCGGAGCGACTGGTCGAACGCGGGGTCCGCATCGAGCCGCAGCATGTGATCGAGGGGCTTGCGAAGGTGTCGTGGCCCTGCCGCCTCGAGATTATCGCCGAGTCGCCGCTCATCGTCGTGGACGGCGCGCACAACCCCTACTCGATTAGCCGCCTGCGCGAGGCCGTCGCCGAAGTATTCCCGCGCAAACGCGTGATCATGATATTAGGCGTTACCAAGACCAAGGACCTCGGCGGCATGCTCGATGAAGCGAAGGGCATCGCCGGTGTGCTCCTGGCGACGCGCAGCCGCCACCCCAAGGCCGTGCCTCCCGAGATCGTCGCCGTTGAGGCTGCGTCGCGCGGCATACGTCACGAGGCCGCGGGCAGTCCCGCCGAGGCGCTCGCACGTGCGCGTGCACTCTCTGGCCCCGACGACGTCATCCTCGCGACCGGCTCGCTGTTCGTCGCCGCTGAGGTGCGCGAGATCGTGAAGGGCATCGCGCCAGAGGTCTACACCACCGGCGCGGTGACGGTGTAAAAGATAGGGTTAAGGGTCAAGGGTCAAGGGTTAAGGGTTATGAAGAATCGCGATCCACAACAGCGCGTCGTCATCACCGGCCTCGGCGCGCTCACGCCGCTGGGCCAGTCGGTCAACGAGTTCTGGCAGCACCTGGTCGCCGGGAAGTCCGGCATCCAGCGACTCACGCTGTGCGACCCCACCGGCTTCCCCTGCCACATCGGCGGCGAGGTGCGCGGCTTCGACGCGTCGAAACACATGGACCCGAAGGCCGCTAAGCGCATGGGGCGCTTTTCCCAACTCGCAATCGTCGCGGCCGGCCAGGCCATCAAGCACGCCGGGCTCGACCTCGAGCGCGAGGACCGCACGCGCTGCGGCGTCCTGCTCGGCAACGGCAACGGCGGCTACCCAGAGGTGGAGGCAGGCGCGCGTACGCTCGTCGAGAAGGGCGGCACGCGCATGAGCCCCTTCTTCTTCCCGATGACGCTGCCGAACATGGCCTCGTCGCAGGTCAGCCTCACCTATGGCCTGAAGGGTTACAACTCAACGGTGGTCACCGCCTGCGCCGCAGGCACCCAGGGCATCGGCGAAGCGGCCGAGGTGATCCGTCGCGGCACGATGGATGTGATGATCAGCGGCGGCGTCGAGGCGGGCATCAGCCAATTGGGCCTCGGTGGCTTCTGCTCGATGCGCGCACTCGCCACTTCGTTCAACGACACGCCCGAGAAGGGCAGCCGCCCGTTCGACGCCAAGCGCGAAGGTTTTGTCCCCGCTGAGGGCTGCGGCATTCTCCTGCTCGAGCGGCTGACGCACGCGCTCAATCGCGGCGCGAAGATTCTCGCCGAAGTGACCGGCTACGGCGCCTCTTCAGACGCCTACCACGTCGTCGCACCTGACGAGGACGGCGCCGGCGCGGCGCGCGCGATG
>JACQEE010000120.1 GCA_016200725.1 Chloroflexota bacterium | reverse complement strand
GCCGATGATGGTCATCGCCGCGACAGCGAAGCCCTCCGAGCCGAGCTTGCGGAGATCGCTGTCCACCTGGTTGGGATTTTGGCGCTTCTGGACGATTTCCAGATTCTTAGCGTTACTAGACTCCACGCCCACGTATAGCATCTTGAAACCTGCATGGGTCATGGCGTCGGTCAATTCCGGGTCCTGGGCTACTTCGGCGCGGACTTGCGCAATGAGCCACATGTTCGTTGACCACTCCGACCACTCGCGAAGGCGCTGCACACGTTCGTTGCGGAATTTGGTGGCCCGCAGCGGTGGCGCGTGAAGATCGTCTGAGACGAAAACGCTGAAGCGCCCCTCGCTGTTGGAATAGATAAGGCCGCGCGATGCGAGGTCCTGCAACTGAGCCAGGCGCCGCCGCTCTGTCTCGCGAGGCACCATCCTGTAGCCTAGGAACTGTTGGATCACTTGGCAGTAGGAACAGTGCTCCACGCAGCCACGTGTCGTCTCGATGACCCCTGCAGCGAGGGGGTTCTGCGGTGTCAGATCGCGCATCGCATCGAAGTCAGGCAACTCGACGTGCTCAGGTCGCAGCAGCCCGGTGCGCGCCGTCTGCACCAATTCGCCGTTCGCCATGAACGAGATGCCCGGTATCTTTTCGAGAGCCGTCTTCAGCCGTGCGCCGGAGTATGAAAGGAGCGCGTCGCAGAGCGCTCCGATGATGTCCTCGCCCTCGCGCTGGACGATGACGTCGAAGCCGGCCTCTCTAATGGCCTCGTCGGCGAGCGGGCTCATGTGCGGCCCGCCGCCAATGATCTTGAGGTGTGGATGGAAGCGGCGCGCTTGACGAGCGATTTCATACGCCCGCGGCGCCTCGTTGATCAGCGCAGTGATGAGCAGCGCATCGACGTGACGGAGATCCTTGTCTGCGTTGATCCAGCCGTTGCGGTCTTCGAACCAGATGTCACGCTCGTACAGGTACTCCCCATCCGTCCACTGCTTGAGCGCACCAGACAGGTAAAGGAGGCCTTGGCGAGGAATCGCAACGTACTCGAAATTGCCGCCCGTTGAGCGCGGGGCGACGAGCATCACTCGTCTTACACGGGAGCGAAGGATGTTACACCTCTCATCGCTAGTGCCCCTGCTGCTGAATTGTCAGCTACCGAACGGCAGTACACCCGTAGCCTTTTCGATCAAGTCAATGAGAGGCGTTGGGTAGATGCCGAAAAATATGGTGGTGAGAAAGGCCGCGGTGAGTACGCTGGTCGTTGGGATGGTTAATCTTAGCGCACCAATGTCCTCGCGCGACTCACCTAAGTATATCTCTTTGACAACCATAAGGTAATAGTAGAGGGAAATCAGGCTTCCAACAGAAGCAATGACGACGAGCCAGAGCAAGTCCGCATTCGCTGCTGACGCAAATAGGTAGAATTTTGACGCGAATCCGACGAAAACGGGCAGGCCCGCGAAAGAAAAGAGCGCGACACTCAGTACCATCGCCATGAATGGATGCCGCTTGCCCAGGCCGGCGTAATCAGCGATTTCTTCTTTGCCGTCAGGTTCTCAAACGCGATGACTGCCACGAATGCAGCGAAACTGCTGGCTGCATAGCCCACGACATGGAAGAGTAAGGCATTCGATGCAAGCGGCGATAGAGCGGCGATCGCCATCAGCATGTATCCAGCCTGTCCTATGCTCGAGTACGCCAGCATCCGCTTGATGTTGTGCTGTGCGATGGCGACCAGGTTGCCTAACAGAATCGTCGCCCCCGCGATGCCCGCGATCACGTAGCGCCACTGGTCAATCGCCGGACCGAACCCCATTGAGAACATGCGCAGCAGCAGCGCGAACGACGCGGTCTTCGATGCTACCGCGAGATAGGCGGTCACCGGCGTCGGTGCGCCCTCGTATACGTCCGGTGCCCACATGTGGAAAGGCACCGCGGTCACTTTGAAGCCGAACCCTGCGATCACCAGCACGATGCCGGCTAGGAAAGCTTTCGAGGTGTCGGCGCCGCCGGCCAGTGCTTGCGAAATGCCGCTGAAAGTTGTCGTCCCGAGCGACCCGTAGATCATGCTCAGGCCATACAGCAGGATCGCCGATGAGAATGCACCGACCAGGATGTACTTGATGCTCGCCTCGACACTCTTTGGCCGGAAGGCATATCCGGCGAGGATGTACAGCGTGAACGAGAACAACTCCAGCGAGATATACGCGGTGAGCAACTCTCCAGCGGATACCATGGCCATCATCGCAGCGATGGAGAACAACAGAATGCCGTAGTACTCGCCAGGACTCTTGAGCCACCGGTTCACATAGTCCACCGATGCCATCACCATGAACGCTCCGACGACGAGCAGCAGCACCTTGAAGAAGATGGCGAAGTGATCGATGTAGAACAGACCGTCGTACAGTTTCGCGTCGCTGTGCACGAAGGCCAGCGTTGCGCCTATCCCGCCGGCGATGCCCGCCAGCGCGACGATAGGCAGCCACCGCTTCTTGGACTCGTTGAGGAAGAGGTCTGCCGTGAGCACCGCAAGCCCCGTGCCTGCAAGGGTGAACTCCGGCGCGAAAAACTTGTAGTCGGTCATCCCGACCCCGCCAAGCGGCTAGCCAGAGTCGATACGCCGCTGTTGATCACATTCATGAACGGCATTGGCCAGAAGCCGATGAAGAGCAAGCCGCAAGCCAAGAGACTCCCGGCAAATATCTCGCGTCTTGAGCCATCGGTGATGTCGGCCCACTTTTGCTCGAGGGGCCCAAAGAACACGCTCCCGATCAGCCGCAGAATGTAGACTGCCGTCAACATCGCTGCGATCACTCCCAGCACGCCGACCACTGGGTACACGCGGAATGCGCCAATCAGCACCTGCACCTCGGCGACAAATCCAGCGAGTCCGGGTAGGCCGAGCGACGACAATCCGGCGATGGTGAACAACACCGCCGTCGCCCCCATACGCTTCGATAGGCCTTGGAAGACGGTGATGTCTCGAGTGTGCGCGCGCTCGTAGATGATGCCCACAACGGCGAAGAAGAGCGCTGTCATGATGCCGTGGGCGACCATTTGCAGCACCGCGCCGCCCATGCCAGTCTTGTCGAATGTGGCCAGCCCGACGAGCACCAGCCCCATGTGCGCAACGCTCGAATAGCCGATGACGTACTTCAAGTCGCGCTGTGCCATCGCCGCGAAAGCGCCGTACACGACGTTGACCGTCGCCAGCGTGATGAACGGTATCTGCCAGAAGTCAGCGCCCTGGGGAAAGAGCGTCATGCCGACGCGCAGGATGCCGTACGCGCCCAACTTCATGAGCACGCCTGCATGCAGCATCGAAACGGCCGTCGGCGCAGCGACGTGCCCGTCCGGCGACCACGTGTGGAACGGCCAGAGGCCCGCAAGAACGCCGAATCCGATCATCAGCAGCGGGAAGAAAATGCGCTGAAACTCACGCGCAAAGTGGACGTTCTGTAGATCGACGAGGTTGAACGAGCCGATGTCCGCCTTCGCGAAGATCGCTGCCAGCGTGATCCATACGAGCACGCTCCCCGCGACGAGGTACATCACCAACTTGAGTGCCCCGTACTCCTTGCGAGTGCTCCCCCACACCGCGATGAGCAGGTACATCGGCAGTACGGCCAACTCGTAGAAGAAGAAGAGGAAAAATAAATCCGTGGTGACGAACGTCCCGTAGACACCGGCGACGAGCACCATGAAAAGTATGAAATATTCTTTGGACCGATCCTGGATGCTCCACGAGACAAGCACTCCGGTGAACATCACGATGCCGGTCAGCAACACGAGTGGTGTAGAGATGCCATCGACGCCGAGACTCAGCGTGATTCCTAGATTCGGTATCCATTTCCACTCCTGATGGAATTGGTAGCCACCTGCGTTGTGGTCATACCGGACGAACGCAAGAATGGACATCGCCAGCGCGGCAGTGGCGGCGAGCAGGCAGACCCGCTTGATGAGTTCAGGCTCGGTGCGGGGGATGAGCAGCACTGCGACGGCAGCGCCCGCCGGGATGGCGATCAGCGTGATGAGGAGCGAGCCGTTCAGAGAAGTCCTCCGCTACTTGGTGGTAAGCACAATGAGAACGATTGCCATCGCGCTGATCGCGACGGTCATGACATAGGTCGAGACGATGCCCGTTTCATGGTACCGGAGCACCATCGCGCTCCACCGCGTTATCCGGCCGGTCCCATCCACCGCAGTGTCGTTGACCACCTTCCGGTCGAACATGGCGACGAACCGCGAGCACACGAGTACGACGTGGTCGACGACCCATTGGTAGACGGCGTCTAGGTAGAACTTGTTCTCGAGAATCCTGTAAAACGCGGGAAAGCGGGCTTGGACATATGACGGTGCGAGCCCTTCACGCCGGTACAAGAGCCGTGCCGCAAGCGCAAACGCGCCGAGCGCCACTACGAGCGACGGCCAGAATACCTTCGCGTGGAAGAGATACCCTTTGGGCGTAAGCGGGGCCACGAAAAGCCAGGAACCGATGCCATCGTACGAGCCCCACGGCAGCGCGAGTAGCCCGAGCGCTGCGGCGGGAATGACCAGCGCCGCGAGTGGCAGCGTCATCACCGCGGGCGACTCATGCGCATGCTCCGTATTCTCTGATCGCGGTTTGCCAAAGAAGACCATGATCAGTAGTCGCGCAGCATAAGCAGCCGTCATCGCGGCGACAATGAGCCCTGCAGCAAACCATGCTCCATTGCGATGGTCGAATACCGCGCCCATGATGTCGTCCTTGCTGAAAAAGCCACTTAATGGGTAAATCGCGGCCAGCGCCAGCGCGCCGATGGTGAACGCTACCCATGTAATTGGCACTTTGTTCCACAGCCCGCCCATCGTACGAATGTCCTGCTCCTCATGGGTCGCGGAGATGACGCTGCCTGCGCTTAGGAAAAGCAGCGCTTTAAAGAAGCCATGCGTCAGCAGGTGGAAGATTGCTGCAGTGACCCCCAGTGATCCGAGACCCACGAACATCAGCCCTAGTTGGCTGATTGTTGAGTAGGCCAGCACCTTCTTGATGTCGTTCTGCACCATCGCCAGCGAAGCGCCCACGAAGGCCGTGATCAGCCCGATCGCTGCAACAAGGTCCTGCACACCGCTCGATGCTGCTACATAGAGCGGCGTCATGCGCGCTACGAGGTACACGCCCGCAGCCACCATCGTTGCTGCATGGATGAGAGCGCTCACCGGCGTTGGCCCCTCCATCGCGTCAGGTAGCCACACGTGCAGCGGGAACTGCGCCGACTTCCCCATCGCGCCGATGAACATCAGCACGGCAGCAAGGTTGAGTTGGGTCAGGCTGACTTTGTGCGCGGCAATTTGTTCGAAAATTCCGCCTTGGCCCGTGAGCTCGAACGTCCCTGTCGCTTTGAACAGCGCGAGGATCCCAATCAGGAGAGCGACGTCGCCGATGCGCGTCGTGATGAACGCCTTCTTCGCTGCCTCGGCTGCCGATCGCCGCTCGTACCAAAAGCCGATTAAGAGGTACGACCCTAGGCCGACTAACTCCCACAGCACATAGAAAACCAGCAGGTTGTTCGCCAGCACGAGGCCAAGCATCGCTGCGGCAAAGAGAGAGTGCGCCGCGAAGTACCAGTGGAAGCGCGGGTCGCCGCGCATATAGCCGATCGAGTACACCTGCACCGCCAGCGCCACCGCCGTCACCAGACCGAGCATCACTACCGTCAACTCGTCGACGGTCATACCTAGCCGGACGCGCGTATCCCCAGCGTCGAACCACGTGCGGAAGAACGAGTCGCTTCCATGACGCACCACATCGGCCATGATTGGCCAGAACAGCACGAAGCCGACGCCAATCGCCCCGATGGCTAAGTACGATCCGCGGCCTGGCAGCCACCGCCCGAACAGCGCCACAACGCCAAAAGCGCCCGCGCACATTGCAGGCAGTAGCCACGCCCATTCGATGCCCATCGGTCAGGTTCCTTGGTTCAGCAGACGTGCGTAGCGCGGCTAGCCACCGCTACCACTTCATCAGGTTGACTTCGTCTACGTTCACGGACTGTCTCGCACGGTAGAGCCGCAGCACGATGGCGAGCGCGAGGCCAATCTCAGCCGCTGCTACGGTAATGACGAAAATCGCGAAGATGATGCCCACCAGCAGGTTTGGGTCCAAATACACCGCGAAAGCCACCAGGTTCAGATTCACGGCGTTCAGCATCAGTTCGATGGATAACAGGATCATCACCGCGTTGCGCCGCGCCAGGACGCCGTACACGCCCAGCGAGAAGAGCACCACACTCAGCACAAGCACATGCTCGAGGTGGATCACTTCCGCTCCCCCGGCCGCGCGATGACGATCGCTCCAATCAGCGCGACGAGCAGCAGCACCGATGCGATCTCGAATGGCACTGCCCAGTGATCGAAGAGGCTCGTGCTGATCTGGCGGAAACTCGTGGGCTGCGGTTTCACGCTTGCCGGCCACGTATTGGCGAGCACGGTCGCCAGGAGCACGCCAGCAGTCGCCAGGCTCGCAGCCCAGGCGACGGGCTTCAACTTGTGGTCGAGTTGCTGCCGCTCGAAGCCCTGGCGCGTGAGCATGAGCGCGAAGAGCACCACGACGATGATCGCGCCGCCATAGATGAGCACCTGCACGACCGCCAGGAACGGCGAGAAGATCAGCACATACACGCCGGCGACAGCGAGCAGGCTGAGGAGCAGGAAGAGCGAGGCGTACACCACGTTCTGCGCGAGCACGGTGCCCAGCGCACCCCCGGCGGCGATAACCGCCATAGCGATATAGAGGCCGAGCGAGGGGCTCACTCTTCCGTTTCGCTCCCGGCGCCGACGACGATCCCCTTGCGCTTCTGGAGATCGCGCCCCATCTCCAGTAGCCTCTCCTTCGTCATGATCATCCCGCCGCGCGAGAGGTCGGCCTCCTCATGGAAGTCGCTCATGAGGATCGCGTCGAAGTTGCACACCTCGACGCAGATGCCGCACAGGATGCACCGCTCCTCGCGGATCTGAAAGTCCTCGACGATTTTTCTGCGCGGGCTCTTCCCCACTGTATGGAGGGGGTTGTCCTTCATCTCGACTGTGATGCAGTCCGTCGGGCAATACCGCATGCACACCTGGCAGCCTGTACACGCTGGCTCGTTGACATTGTCGTCCCACAGCAGCACCGGGAACCCCAGGTTGCGTGGCGACATCGTGATGTGCTCTTGCGGGTACTGGACAGTCACAGGCTTGCGGAACATCGTTCCCATCGTGACCCACATCCCTCTGACGAAGCCGATCATCTCACGATCCTCCCGTGCTCCACCCGCAGTTTGATCGTCACTGGCCGTGCTGCACGAGTGAAGCGTCGCCGGTGGTAGGCGTACAGCACCGCACCGAGTACGGCGATCGACATCACCGCGATCGTCCAGCTGGGCCACCCGTAGAACTTGTAGAAAGCGGTAAGTACGAAGTTGACGAAGGCTAGCGGCAGCAGCACCTTCCACGCCAGGCTCATCAGCTGATCGATGCGCAACCGTGGCACCGTGGCCCGCACCCAGAACACCAGCATGATCACCAGCGATGTCTTCAGCAGCAACCACAGTGCTTGCACCACCTCCTGGCCCACGCCGTGCGACGGCGCCCAGCCGTGCCAGCCCCCCAGGAACAGTAGCGTCGCCAGTACTGCGAGTGCGAAGGTGTTCGCGTACTCAGCAAGGAAGAACATCGCCCAGTGCATGCCGCTGTACTCCACGAATGGCCCGCCCACGACCTCGCTCTCAGCCATCGGGATGTCGAACGGCGCGCGGCCAACCTCGGCGAGGCTGGCGACGAAGAAGATCACGAAGGCGAGCGGCTGCAGCACGATGTACCAGACGCGGTGCTGCCCGTTCACGATCACCGTCAGG
>JACQEE010000130.1 GCA_016200725.1 Chloroflexota bacterium | reverse complement strand
CCGGTGAGGCACATCTTCATGGCGACGGCGCGCGGCACCGCTCGCGGGAGGCGCGTTACGCCGCCGGCGCCGGCCATCAGCGACCAGCGCACCTCGGGGAGGCCGAGCTTGGCGTTCTCGGAGCAGATGCGCATGTCGCAGGAGAGCGCCATCTCCAGGCCGCCGCCGAGCGCGTAGCCGTTGATGGCGGCGATGATGGGTTTCCAGATGTGCATGTTCTTGGTGAAGCCGCCGACGGGCGGATTCGGCAGCGGTCGCTGGGCTGGGGCCGCTGCGCCGCGATTGGCTGCGGCGTCCTTGAGGTCTGCGCCTGCGGAGAAGGCCTTCTCGCCGGAGCCGGTCATGATGGCGACCCAGGCGTTCTCGTCGTCGCGGAAATCGGTCCAGGCGTGGTAGAGATCGATGGACATCTGGCTGCTGAGCGCGTTCATGCGGTCAGGGCGGTTCAACGTGATGATGGCATTGTGGCCGACCTTCTCGTAAATGATGGTCTCGAACTTCACGGGGCCTCCTTTGGCTGGCGGGTGACGCCGCGACATTCTAGCGTATGAACCTACCCCACCGATTCAGTAGGGGCGGACTTCAAGTCCGCCCGCCAGCTTTCTCAGTCCAGCAGCGCAGCCGCCACGGCCTTGCGATGGCTGTCCGCACTTCCGTAGATCAACTCGCCGGACTTGCAGCGGCGGGTGTACAGGTGGAGGAAGTGCTCGGTGATGAAGCCGATGCCGCCGTGGATCTGGTGGCCTTCGCGGACGACGCGCCGCGACGCCTCGCTAACCCAGACCTTCGCGCGAGCGATGTCGTCGTCGCAGGGCTGGCCTTCGAGGAGTTTCCAGACGGCGTAGTAGGTGATGAAGCGCGCGCCGTCGGTGTCGGTGACCATGTCGGCGACCTTGAACTGGAGACCCTGGAACGAGCCGATGGGTCGCCCGAACTGGACGCGGTCCTTCGCGTACTGGATGGTCGTCTCCAGCACCTTCTGCATCGCGCCGACGAGTTCGGCGCACTCGGCGAGGATGGCTCGCTTCATCGTCCACTCGGCGACGTCCCAGCCCTGGCCAGGCTTGCCGAGGATGTTCGCCGCAGGCACTTTGACGTTGTTGAAGACGATCTCGGACTGCCGGTCCATCGCGGCGGTGCGCAGCAACGTAGTCATGATGCCCGGTGACTTGGCGTCCACGAGGAAGGCGGTCAGGCCGCTCATCTCCCCTGCTGTCCCCTGTAGGGGCGACCGGCGGTCGCCCGTCTTCCCCTCTCCCGTCTGCGGGAGAGGGCCTCTGGCGGAGCCAGAGGGGTGAGGGTCCGTCCGCGCGATCACCAGCAAGTGGTCGGCGATGTTGCCATCGCGGACGAACATCTTGGTGCCGTCGAGCACGTAGTTCGCGCCGTCGCGCTTGGCCGTCGTGTCGATGCTCGACGCCTCGTACTTGGCGTCGGCCTCGGTGAGGGCGAAGGCGAGAATGCGCTGGCCGGCAGCAATCGCGGGGAGAAAGGCCTTCTTCTGCGCGTCGCTGCCGAACTGGAGAATCGCTGGGCCGCAAACGGCGACCGTCGACTGGAAAGGACTCGGCAGCAGTCCGCGTCCGATCTCTTCGAGCAGCACGACCGTGTCCATGAAGTCGCCGCCGGCGCCTCCCTGTGTCTCAGGGAAGGGCAGGCCGAGCCACCCGAGGTCGTTGAGTTGCTTCCACGTCTCGGGTTGGAAGGCCTGTGGCGACTGCTGGATATCGCGCACCTTCTGCCACGGGTATTCCTTTTCGATGAATTCCCGCGCGGTCTTCTTTAGCATTTCCTGATTTTCGCTAAGTGACAGGTCCATGAGCCCTCTCTTGTGTAGGGGCGTCCCGATTAATCGGGACGCCCGTCCTTCCCCATCCCAACAATCTGTGGAATCTGTGTAATCTGTGGATTCCCATTCCTCCCCTTCCCTCCCAGAGCCTGCCCTGAGCGTAGTCGAAGGGGAAGGGGGCAGGGGGTTAGGTTATCCCCTCGGCAGGCCCATGCCGCGGGTGGCGATGATCTGGCGCAGCACCTCGTTGCTGCCCGCGCCAAAGGTGGGCATCACCGCCGACTCGTAGGCCTCGGTGAAGTAGCCGTTCGCGGGCGCGTGCTTGGACTTCTCGATCAACTGGCCGTAGAGGCCGAGAATGAGCGTGCCGGCGTGGGTGATGCGCTGCTGCAGTTCGGTGGAAAAGATTTTGATCGTGGCCGCCTCGTAATTCGGCACCTTGCCGCTGCTCACCATCCACGCGCAGCGATACGAGAGCATCTGCGCGACCTCGAGGTCGGTGGAGAGGTCGGCGACGCGGCGGCGGACGTCGGGGTCGTTCTTGGGCCGCCAGCCGTCGAACTCGGCGGTGCGCAGGTACTCGATGAGTTTGTCGAACTGCTTGCGCACGCGGCTGATCGGGAAGACGCCGATGCGCTCGAAGTCGAGGGCGGTGGCGACGTAGTACCAGCCCTGGTTCTCCTCGCCCACGCGCTGGGAGACGGGGATGCGCACGTTGTCCCAGTAGGTCTGGTTGGTGCGGCCGTTGCCCATCGTGTACAGCGGCCGGACGGTGATGCCCGGCGCCTTCATGTCCACGATGAAGAGCGAGATGCCTTTGTGCTTCGGCGCATTGGGGTTGGTCCGCGCGGCGAGCCAGCAGTACTGGCCCTTGTGCGCGAGGCTGGTGAACATCTTGGTGCCGTTGATGACGTACTCGTCGCCGTCGCGCTCCGCGCGCAACTGCAGGTTGGCGAGGTCGGTGCCGGCGTTGGGCTCGGAGTAGCCGAGCGCGAAGTCGACGTCGCCCTTGGCGATCATGGGGATGAACTTCTGCTTGAGTTCGTCGCTGCCGTAGCGCATCAGCGTGGGCGCGACGATGGTGACGGCGGTCGAGGGCATGGGGCCGCCGTAGTAGGCCATGGTCTCCTGAAAGACGTACTGCTCGAGGATGGGGCGCTTCTTGCCGCCGTACTCCTCGGGGAAGCCCATCAGCAGCCAGCCCTTCTCCGCGAGTTTGCGTCCGAACTCCTTCTCGGCCTCGTGGGAGATCTGCGTGTACGACTTATTGCGCTGCGACTCGGGCCAGTGCTTGTCGACGAACTCTTTGACTTCGCGTCGAAAGGACTCGACGTTGCCGGGCAGTTGAAAGTCCATGGAAATCCTCCAGGATGGACGCGGGGTGCCCATACATTGCCACAGGGGAGAGGTATGCGGCAAGTGGCGGGCCGCTTGCGGTAGTGGGTCAATTTCCCGTAGTGCAGGGGCTCGTCCCCTGCTCCTCTCCCCACGTACGTGGACTCCCAGGCGAAGCCCTGAGCGAAGTCGAAGGGCACCCCGACGAAGTCGCGGGGGAGTGAGGCGTTTGTGCGCGCGAATCGACCCACCACCGGCGCTTGCTTCGCTCTGTGTCGTTACACTGTCGCGGGAGGAATTCATGCCGAAGGGGCCTCAAGCGCCGAAGGAAATCATCGAGTTCTACGAGCAGTACGACGAGGCGGACCGGTTGTTTCGCCGGAAGTCGGTGCTCGAGTTTGCGCGGATGCAGGAGTTGCTGCAGCGGTACTTACCTCCCGCGCCGGCCGTCGTGCTTGACGTTGGCGGCGGGCCGGGTGCGTATGCCACGTGGCTGGCGAAAGGTGGCTACGAAGTACACCTTGTCGATGCGACGCCGAAGCACATCGAGCAGGCGATGGCAGCGTCGGCGCAGCAGCCGCAGCATCCGATCGCGAGTATGGCGCTCGGGGACGCGCGACGCCTGTTACGGGCTAAAGGTTCAGCCGATGCGGTGCTTCTCATGGGGCCGTTGTATCACCTAGTTCAACGCAAGGACCGTTTTGCGGCGCTACGGGAGGCTCGTCGGGTTACTCGGCCCGATGGGGTGGTCTTTGCTGTCGGAGTCCACAAGTTTGCTTCGTTGTTCGATGGGCTGGTGGAGGGACTGATCGATGATCCTGAGTTCGCAATGCTATTGGACGAGGACTTGCGAACAGGCCAGCATAGGAACCGAGTGCGGCATACAGAGTACTTCACCACGGCGAAGTTCCATCACTGGGACGAGTTGCGAAGTGAGGTCAGCGATGCGGGGTTCAATGTCATAGACACCGTTTCAGTGCAAGGGCCCGGATGGCTGGCAAAGGACTTCCAAGAGCGGTGGGCGGATCCCAAGCGGCGAGAGCAGTTGCTGTCATTGGTGCGGGCGGTCGAGCACGACCCATCGCTCGCGGGAGTGAGCCAACACTTTGTGGTGGTTGGAAAGAAAGGGAGGAAGACACGCTAGGCGAGGCGCCTCCGAATGCCACGGTAGGGGCGCGATTCATCGCGCCCACCACATTGCGCCAACGCTCACAACCGGTTTCGGGGCGAAGCGCTAACCGCGCGGCGCAGGCTTGGCGGCGGGGCGGGCGGACGCGCCGTTCGTTGCTGCAGCCGTGATGTCGACTGCCGCGGCGAGTTGGGCGCGGCCCTTTGGGGTGACCTTCCAGAAGAGGGGGAGGTGGGCGTCCCAGCGTTCGAGGACGCCCTTGGCCATGATGCTGCCCGTCAATTCCAGGTGGCGCTCGATGAGTTTGCGCAGGGTGGCGGCGTCGTCAGGGCTTGTGACGTGGTCGACGTTGATCATCTCGGGGTTGTACTGTCGCGAGAAGGTGTCGTGTTCGTCGAGAACGTAAGCGTTGCCGTTGCTCATGCCCGCGCCGAAGTTGCGGCCGACGTCGCCTAAAACGACGACGAGGCCGGCGGTCATGTACTCGCAGCAGTGGTCGCCAGCGCCCTCGATGACGGCGGTGGCGCCGCTGTTGCGGACGGCGAAGCGCTCGCCGGCGCGGCCTGCAGCGAAGAAGTGGCCTCCCGTCGCGCCGTAGAGCACGGTGTTGCCGATGATGATGTTGTCGTGGGGCATGAAGGTGGCGTTCTTCGGAGGGCGGATGATGATTTCGCCGCCGGCCATGCCCTTGCCGACATAGTCGTTGGCCTCGCCATCGAGCACGAGGCGGAGGCCGCCGGCGAGGAATGCGCCGAAGGACTGGCCAGCGCTGCCGTGGAAACGTAGTTCGGCGACGTGCTGCTCGAGGTTCGAGGTGTGGTAACGGTAGGCGAGTTCGCCGGAGACCTTCGTGCCGACGTCGCGGTTCACGTTGCGGATCGGGTACTCCAGCGTCACGGACTTCTTGAGCGCGATGGCCTCTTTCGCATCGATCAGGATCTGGTCGTCGATCACCGGCTCAGGGAGCGGCCGCTCGTTCCGAGGCTGCATGCAGCGGCGCGGCTTTGCGCGCGAGGGGTCGGGGTCCGCGAGCACGCGCGAGAGGTCGAGCCTCATGGCCTGGGGATCGTCCTGCTTGATCGTGAACAGCAGATCGGTGCGGCCGACGAGGTCGTCGATGCTGCGAACGCCAAGGTGGGCGAGGCGCTCGCGGATGTCCATCGCCACGTGAGTGAGATAGTGCACGGCCATGTCCGGGGTGCCGAAGAACTTCTTGCGCAACTCTTCCTTCTGCGTGGCGATGCCCACGGGGCAGGTGTTGAGGTGGCACTGGCGGGCCATCTTGCAGCCGATGGCGATGAGCGCGCCGGTGCCGAAGCCGAACTCCTCGGCGCCGAGCGCGGCGGCGACGATCACGTCGCGGCCGGTGCGGAGCCCGCCGTCGGTGCGCAGTTTGACGCGGCCACGGAGGTCGTTGAGGACGAGCACCTGCTGCGTCTCGGCGAGGCCGAGTTCCCACGGGCTACCGGCATTCTTGATGGAACTGAGCGGTGAGGCGCCGGTGCCCCCGGAGTCCCCGCTGATGAGGATGCTGTCGGCATAGCCCTTGGCGACGCCAGCGGCGATGGTGCCGACGCCTGCCTCGGAGACGAGTTTGACGTTGATGCGCGCGCGAGGATTCGCCGACTTGAGGTCGTGGATCAGTTGCGCGAGGTCCTCGATGCTGTAGATGTCGTGATGCGGCGGCGGCGAGATCAACTGGATGCCGGGCACGGCGTGGCGCAGGCGGGCGATATGCTCGACGACCTTGTGCCCGGGCAATTGGCCGCCCTCGCCGGGCTTGGAGCCCTGCGCCATCTTGATCTCCAGTTCGTCGGCGGAGGCGAGGTACTCGATGGTGACGCCGAAGCGGCCGGAGGCGACCTGCTTGATGCGGCTGTGCGGGGAGTCGCCGCTCTTCGTCGGCCAGTAGCGCGAGGGCTCGTCGCCGCCCTCGCCGGTGTCGCTCTTCGCGCCGATGCGGTTCATCGCCGTCGCCAGGGTGACGTGCGCCTCGGGGCTGAGCGCGCCGAGGGACATCGCCGCCGTGTTGAAGCGATGGAGGATGGACGCGATGGACTCCACCTGGTCGACGGGCACCGCGGGCCCGAGCGGCTTCACACCGAGCAGGTCGCGGATGTGGAAGGGCTCGTGGTCGTCGACGAGTTTGGCGAAGGCCTTGTAGTCCTCGTAGTTGCCGGAGTCGACGGCGGAGTGGAGCAGGCGCACCATCTGCGGGCTGTTGCGATGCTCCTCGCCATCCTTGCGGAAGCGGTAGTAGCCGTAGTCGTCCAGTTTCTTGGCGTCCGGGTGAGCGAAGACCTTGTGGTGGCGGTCGACGATCATCTCGCCCAGGTCGCGCATGGCGATGCCGCCGACCCAGGAGGTGGTGCCCGTGAAGCACTTCGCGATGAGGGCATCGCCGATGCCGATGGCCTCGAAGATCTGCGCGCCCTGGTAGCCGGTGACTGTGGAGATGCCCATCTTG
>JACQEE010000124.1 GCA_016200725.1 Chloroflexota bacterium | reverse complement strand
TACGTTGACGTTGTTCGGCAGCACGATCACCCGCTTCGCCGCCGCCTGCTCGATCGCGTCGATCAACTGCTGCACGCTCGGATTCATCGTCTGCCCGCCCGGCACGATCTCGATCGCCCCGAGACTTCGATACAGTCTTGCCATGCTCTCGCCTGCTACCACCGCCACGATGCCGACCTCAGCCGTTGTTGCTGGGGAGCGACGAGCCGACGCCTCGCGGTGCTGCTTGCTGATGTCGTCCGCCTTCACCTGCAGCACCTTGCCCAGACCGGCTAGGTAAGCGACGAGGTCGTCCGGCTTTTCGGTGTGGATGTGCACTTTCGTCAGGTTGTCGTCTGCCGCAACCAGCAACGACTGTCCCATTGCCGCCAGCCGCTCGCGCAGCGTCTCCGGTGACGCCGTGCACCGTTCGACGAGGACTTCGGTGCAGAAGCCGTAGCCGTCGTCGGCATGCCCGGCTCCCTTTGCAAACGCCGCCGCACGCACGATGGGCGCAGCCGGCACAATCGGCGGCTCACCCCTCGAATGCCGGCTCATGCCGCTCAGCATGACCGAGAGTCCTTCGGCCCCCGCGTCGACGACCCCGTTCTCGCGGAGCACTGGCAACAGGAATGGGGTACGCGCGACTGCCGATGATGCGGCTCGTTCGGCGGCTTCGAGTACGTCACTGACACTGGCCTTGGTTCCGACAGACTGTCTCGTCGCGGCCGCCACCTCCCGAATGACGGTAAGAATCGTTCCTTCGACAGGCTGCGTGACGACCTTATAGGCTTGCGCCGATGCCTGTTGAAACGCCTCGGCGATATCTGCCCCCGATAGCCGTGCCTTCGCCTGCACGCTACGGCTGAAGCCGCGGAGGAGCTGCGAGGTGATAACGCCACTATTGCCACGAGCGCCCATGAGCGCGCCGCGCGCCATCGCAGCCGCCGTCTCACCAGCGGAATCGCTGCTACTCCTCATGACATCCTCGAGCGCAGCGCGCAACGTCAGCGACATATTTGTGCCAGTGTCGCCGTCCGGCACCGGAAAGACGTTCAGAGCGTTGATAGCGTCTACCCGCGCCTCGACAGCCGCTGCCGCCGCCTCGAAAAGGCGACGGAGCCCTGGGCCGTCTAGCAGCGCGCTCTTTGGGTTTGTCGTACTAGCCATCTGAAGAGATTGCCTACCCTCGCTCCACGTGCTATCCTAGAAAGTAACCCCTCTCTGGTAGAGAACGCTATGGCTATTTGCGACATTTGCTCGAAAGTGCCCGCCAGCGGCTATGCCGTGAGCCACTCCAAGCGACACACCAAGCGCAAATGGAACCCTAACGTCCAGCGCGCTACGATCTACCAGAATGGTAAGGCGCGTAAGGTTAACATCTGCACCCGCTGCCTCCGCACCACATCTAAGGTCCGCTAGAGCCCCACTGATCGCGCAACGCCACTTTAGCCGGTGGCGTTTTTGTTTACCCCGCCAGCCCTAGGCTTCGCTTCAGCCGCCCCATCGCCGCTCCGACGTTCTCGCGCTTGTTGTAGATAGCGGTGCCAGCGACTAGCACTCGCCCGCCCGCCTTTACTACCGATGGCGCAGTTTTCTCGTTCACGCCACCATCCACTTCGAGTTCCGCGACGTAGCCCCCCTCGTCGAGCATCGCGCGCAGGCGTTGGATCTTGGGCAGTACGCTCTCGATAAACTGCTGGCCGCCGAAGCCCGGGTTAACGGTCATGATGAGGACTAGATCCACGTACTGCAGCACTTCTTCGATCGCGGCGAGCGGCGTACTGGGGTTGATCGAGATGCCCGCTTTCACCTTCCGTTCCTTGATGTAGTGGATCGAACGATGGACATGTGGCGTCGCCTCGGCATGGATCGTGATGATGTTTGCGCCCGCCTCGGCAAACTCGGGGATAAGCATATCCGGGTTGGTAACCATGAGATGGCAATCGAGCGGCAGTTTCGTCCGTTGTCGCAGCGCGCTTACGACTACTGGCCCGATGGTTAGGTTCGGCACGAAATGCCCGTCCATGACGTCGACGTGGATGTAGTCGGCGCCCGCCTGCTCTGCCTCGGCGACCTGCTCGCCCAACCGCGAGAAGTCGGCCGACAAAATCGACGGCGCAATCTTGATCCGCTCATTCACGGGCGGCCGCCAGTCGCTCTTTCGCCTCCGCGAGCGCCTCGCGCACCCGCTCCGGCGCTGTGCCCCCGACAACCTTCCGCGACGCCACCGAAGTGTCGAACGTGATCTTCAACACATCCGCATCGAACTTTGGCGAGAACTTCTTGTACTCCGCAACCTTCAACTCTCCCAGTTCGATACCCTTCGCTGCGGCGTACTGCACGACCTCGCCCACGATGCCGTGCGCCTCGCGGAAGGGCACGCCCTTGCGCACGAGGTAGTCGGCCACGTCCGTAGCCAGCACATACCCTCCAGCGGCTGCTTCCCGCATACGTTTCTTGTCGAACCGCATCGTACTCACAGCCTCCGCCAGCACTTCGAGCGTCGCGTTCATGGTGTCCACTGCGTCGAATAGGCCTTCTTTATCTTCTTGCATATCCCGGTCGTAGGCCAGCGGCAGCCCTTTCATCGTCGTCAACATCGCCATCAGGTGGCCGTAGACGCGACCCGTCTTGCCGCGTGCCAGCTCCGCTACGTCGGCATTCTTCTTCTGCGGCATCAAACTACTGCCCGTCGCATAGGCATCATCGAGTTCCGCGAAGGCGAACTCGCTCGTTGTCCATAGCACGATTTCCTCTGCCAGGCGTGAGAGATGCATCATGCAAATACTCGCCGCGGAGAGGTACTCGATCACGAAGTCGCGGTCGGCGACAGCGTCGATGCTGTTCAGCGACACGCGGCTAAAGCCGAGTTCCTTGGCGACCGCCTCGCGGTCGAACGGGTAGGGAGAGCCCGCCATGGCCCCACTACCTAGCGGCATTACGTCCGCTCGTCGGCGACAGTCCGCCAAGCGACCACCGTCGCGGTCGAGGGCCCGCGCATGTGCTAGCAGGTGGTGCGCCAGCAGCACTGGCTGGCCGCGCTGCAGGTGCGTGTACCCAGGCATCACCGTCTCGATGTGCCGCTCTGCCTGCGCGATCAGCGCCGCCTGCATATCGCGGAGGTGCTTCCGTGTCTGGGTAGCCGCGTCCTTGACGAAGAGGCGCATGTCCAGCGCGACCTGGTCGTTTCGCGACCGCCCCGTGTGCAACTTGCCCGCGGCATCACCGATCAGTTCTGTGAGCCGCGCCTCGATGTTGATATGGATGTCCTCGAGGTCGTCGCGAAAGGAGAATTTGCCATTCACAATCTCGCGGCGAATCGCCTCCAACCCCTTGACGATCTGGTCGGCGTCTCTCTTCGGGATGATTCCCTGCCTGCCGAGCATCCGCACGTGCGCGATGCTCCCCGCGATGTCGTATCCAGCCAGCCGCCGGTCATAGGCAATCGATGCGCTATATCGCTGCAGCGCTGGTGACATCGGCTTTTTGAGTCGAGCCCTCGTTGGTTTCATCAGGTGCAGCCTCTGAATGCGCCAAGTCCAACCACTACCAGCCAGTCACGCGAATGATGATCAATGGGAAGGCCGGTTTCTACACTCCCGCCTTCCGTCCTGCCTCTTCTGAGTACACCATGAATGAGCGCTTAAGCGTCATGATTTTCTCGCCACGCTGGTTCGTTACCGTCGTCTGCACGCGCACGATGCCGCGCGACTGGTCGGACTTCAGTAAGCGCTTCTCCAGAATCTCCGTGGACGCGTAGATCGTGTCGCCGATGAACGTCGGCCCCAGGTGCTTGACCTCCTCGTACTCCAGCGCGGCGACAGCCTTGCCGCTCGTCTCCACCACACTCATCCCGACGGCCAGACTGAGCACCAGCAGGCCCACGACGAGGCGCTGCTTGTGCGGGCTCTTTTCCGCGTACGCCTTGTCGATGTGCAGCGGCATGTGGTTCATCGTGAGCAGCGAGAACAGGTCGTTGTCATGCTCGTTGATCGTCTTTCCTGGCCAGTGCTTGAACACGTCGCCGACGGTGAACTGCTCGTAATAGCGGCCGAAGCGCTCCTTGAAGTCGTGCACCGTCATCGAATCTTCTCCTTATTGCAACGCCGTTCGCAATGAGCCTATCGCAGGGCTCATTCTTCTGTCGTCTCCGACTGCGTTCCAGGCTGCGCCTGCCCTTGTGTTCGCACTGGCAGCCCCCATAGATGGATGAACCCCTTCGCCGATGAGTGGTCGAACGAGTCACCTTTGCCGTACGTCGAGAGGCCGTGATGGTAGAGGGATGCCTTCGACTCGCGGCCTACCACCGTTGCGACGCCCTTATGCAGCCGCAGACGCACTGTGCCGCTGACATATCGCTGCGTGCTGCGGACGTAGGCGTACAGGTCCTGGCGCATCGCGCTGAACCACAGGCCGTTGTAGATCAGGTCGGCGAACTGCTGCGCCACTAGCGCCTTGAACCGCTGCTGGTCCTTCGAGAGCGTCAGGGCCTCTAACCCCTGGTGTGCCGCGAGGAGAGTCACTGCAGCCGGCGCCTCGTAGTTCTCTCGCGACTTAATGCCCACGAGCCGGTTCTCGATGTGGTCGATGCGCCCAATGCCATGCTTGCCCGCGATCTCGTTCAAGTGCTGGATGAGGCTCACCCCGTCGAGCGTCTCACCATCGATGGACACTGGCAGCCCGCGGTCGAAGCCGATCTCCAGGTAGCCCGGCTCTGCGGGAGCCTCCTTCGGCGATTTTGTCCATGCGTAGATCTCTTCCGGCGGCTCGCGCATCGCGTCCTCGAGCAGGCCACCCTCGATGCTGCGCCCCCATAGGTTCTCGTCGACTGAGTAAATCTTATTGACCGTTACCGGCACAGGGATACCGTGTTTCTTCGCGTACTCGATTTCCACTTTGCGGTCGGTCATATCCCATTCGCGCGCTGGCGCGATCACCTTCAGGTCTGGCGCAAGCGCCTGCACCGCGACGTCGAAGCGCACCTGGTCGTTGCCTTTGCCCGTGCACCCGTGCGCTACCGCGACGGCGTGCTCCTTACGCGCGATCTCCACCAACGTCTTCGCAATCAGCGGACGCCCGAGCGCCGTCGCCAGCGGATAGACGCCCTCGTACATCGCGTTTGCCTGGAGCGCGGGGAAGATGTAGTGCTTGACAAACTTCTCGCGAATGTCCATCACGTACGACGCGACGGCGCCGCACTTCTTGGCCCGGTCCTTGATCGCCTGCGCGTCCGACCCCTCGCCACCGAGGTTGACGGTGAGCGTGACGACGTCCAGGCCGTATTTCTCCTTGATCCAGCATACGGCGACGGACGTGTCCAGCCCGCCGCTGTATGCCAGGACAACCTTGTCCGCCATTAGAGCAGGCCTTTCTTGTGCGCCACGGCTCCGAATATCGAGCCCAACTTGTCGATAGCCTCATCCACTTCCTTCGGCGTGATGACCAGCGGCGGCATCAGGCGAATCGTGTTCGGCCGCGGCGCGTTGAGCAGCAGGCCTTGTTCGATGCCCGTCGTCAGTAGGTCGGCCGAGATGTCCGCCGAGAACTGGACGGCCTGGAGCAGCCCGCGGCCGCGCACATCGGTCACGAAGGGGAACTGTTCCTTGAGTTGCAGGAGCCCGCGCGTCAGGCGCTCGCCCTGCTTCCGCACGTTCTCAAGCACATGATCGTCGATGACATGACTGACGACCGCGTGGGCGACCGCGCACATCAGCGGGTTGCCGCCGTAGGTCGAGCCGTGATCGCCCGGCGTGAAGGCGGCGCAGTGCTCCTTCGACAGGATCGCGCCAATCGGCACGCCACCACCGAGGCCTTTTGCAAGCGACATAATGTCTGGCTCGATGCCGAACAACTGGTAGCCGAACATAGTGCCCAAGCGCCCGACGCCCGTCTGCACCTCGTCGAAGATCAGCAGGATGCCCGCCTCGTCGCACCAGGCGCGCACCTTCTTGAGATAGTCCT
>JACQEE010000121.1 GCA_016200725.1 Chloroflexota bacterium | reverse complement strand
GCGCGATCCTTTGCAACAGCGGCCACTTCACCGCGGAGATCGACATCCCGACCCTGGAGCGGCAGGCATCCTCGAAGCGCACGGTGCGCCCGTTTGTGGAGGAATACCTGCTCAGCGGCGGGCGGAAGGTGTACCTGCTCGGCGAGGGGCGGCTGATCAATCTCGCCGCCGCCGAAGGCCACCCCGCCTCGGTGATGGATATGTCGTTCGCCAACCAGGCGCTCTGCGCGGAGTACTTGGCGGCGAACGCGGCCTCGATGAAGAAGGAGGTGTACACCGTGCCCGACTTCATCGACAAGCAGGTCGCCAGGCTGAAGCTGGAGTCGATGGGGATCGCGATCGACAAGCTCACGCCGGAGCAGGAGGCTTACCTGAGCTCCTGGCAGGAAGGCACTACTTAGGCGGGCCGCGTGGCCTGGCCTTACAGCGCCAGTACGGCACGCAATGCCTGCTTCACGGCGAATATCTGGTCCCTCGACAGCCTGCCGCGGCGGCTGCTCAGACCGCCGATCGGCACCGTGAAGATCTGCTCACACTTGGCGTAAGAGACGGCGGCGAGGCCGTTCTCAACCGAGGGTTCCAGGCGCACATGCGATGGGCTGTTCCGGCCTTTGGTGCTAACGGGCACCAAAATCGTCAGCCCATACCCTGCCACCTGGTTGAGGAGGTCGGTCTGAACGATCACGGCGGGCCTGGGCCCTTCTTGGCGGCTATCCCGCTGTGGCCCGAAGTCGTAATCGTAAACTTCGCCCTGCTCAGGCATCGACCTCGCCCATCGAGCCCCGCTGGGCGCCTATCCAGGCGGCCGAGTCGTCGTCCGCCGTCCCCGCCAGGCTCGCAAATCCCAACCTCAGTTCCTCCTCGCGATCGCGCGCCAGCTTTTCCTCCACCGCCTCGACGATGTACCCGGTCAGGCTTCGGTGCTTGCGCATGCTCACCTGCTCGTAGGTTTCAAGCGGCAGCCGCAGAGTCAAATGTTTGGTATCATTGAGGGCCACACAATAACTATACCATAAGTCGGTATATCTTTATGACACCTTGGCTCTGACGAAGGCTTTTCCATGCCTCGGCCTATCCCTGCTGCCGAGGCTAAAGGAGTCGATTCGGCGACCTCCGCCTGCGGCGGAGTGCCACCCCCGCTTCGGCGGCCCCCGCCGTGAGGCATGGGTGGGGTTTTTTCTTTGGCTCGCTCACGCCGTCCGGGCGTTCGCTCACCCTTCTTTGGGGGACGCCATCCTTGGCGTCCCTTGGGAGGGAGCGCTCAGGGGCGCCCTCCCTTTGACAGGGCGGAGAGCTTCGCACCCGGGGGTCCGGCCCCGCAGTGCCGCTCCGTCGCTCGTCACTCGTCGCTGGTCGCTGGTCGCTGGTCGCTAGTCACTCGTCGCTTGTCACTCGTCCGCCACGCGTCACAATCGCCTGATGCTGGCCCTGGCGAACGTGTCGTTCTTCGTGTTCCACACCGCGCTGATCCTGTTCAACGTGTTCGGATGGATTCCTCAGCGGACGCGGCGATGGAATCTCGCCACCCTGCTCGCAACGCTGTTCAGCTGGGCGGTGATGGGGCTGTGGAAGGGCATGGGCTACTGCGTTTGCACCGATTGGCACTGGCAGGTGCGGCGCGCGATGGGGATCCACGAGACCGCGAGCAGCTACCTGGTGCTGTTGGTCCGCAACCTGTCCGGATGGGATCCGCCCATCGACCTCGTGAACCGTTGGGCGCTGGTGGTGTTCGTCGGCAGCCTGACGGCGAGCGTTTTCCTCAATGTGAGGGATGCTCGACGGCTCGTCGCGGACTGAGGTCGGGCAGCCAACCGCGACCTCTAATCGCGCCACGTCGATCTGCAGCTCACCGCTTGACCGCCTGAAGCCATCTTGACCCCTGCGGCCCATACGCCCCGAAGTACAGCGTTCCATCCACGCCAACGGCAGGCATAGAACTGGCAAAAATGCCCTGATCAAAGGGCGGCGTATGCCATACGACGGTGCCGGTCGTCGGATCGAGCGCAGCGATTTGCCACTGCGGGTCGCCGCCCATTGTGAGGTAAACGGTCCCATCCGGTGCGACAGTGATGACGCCGTTCTCGCCGCCAACGGTCGCGTTCGACCACTTAACGGTTCCGTCGTTTGGGTCAAGGGCCTCAGTGTGGACTGAGTTCATGACGTAGATCGTGCCGTCGGCGCCTATTGCCTCCAAGCCACAGATATTTGGCCCCGGCGGGGTCGCCCAGAGCACCGTCCCCGTCGACGGATCAAGAGCAAAGAGTTGCCCCAAACTAGTCGAAGAGGCAAGGACGCTACCATCCTGGCCAATCGCGACTCCGTCAAAATTACGGCCGCTAGTCTGCCAGATGTCGATGCCCGTGCGGCCGTCGATCGCATGCACGTCGCTGGTTACCGAGCCGGTCGTGTTGTTGAGGGCGTAGATCGTCTCGTCGGC